>JBFYPV010000119.1:0-7585 GCA_041303085.1 Crocinitomicaceae bacterium | reverse complement strand
GGTTTGGCCTGGGGTTCGTATTTAGGCACTATGCATACGGGTGTTTATTACAATCAAACAATCAACTGTGGGCCGGGGAGTATTTTGTCAAATGTAGCGGTAGTTCAACCTTGGTGTAATGGCAGTGCTTCGGGCATCATTACCCCAAATGCAAATCTAGGCACGGCTCCGTATACGTATTTGTGGTCTAACGGCAGCACCGCTCCACAACTCACCAACGTTCCTGCGGGTACTTACACCCTTCAAGTGACCGACCAAACGGGTTGCTATGAACTTTATACCACCACGCTTGTCGATCCTTTTGTGATCACCTTTGGTGGCGTTGTGGCACCAACTTGCCCCGGAGGCAGCAATGGCCAGGCGGTGGTGAATAGCTCGGGTTGCCCTTGCATGTTCAGTACGTGTCAGTTCTTATGGGAAAACGGCATCAGTGGCAAAACCAACTTAACGGTTGCAGAAGGTTGGGCTACGGTAACCATTACCCACACCAACGGTTGTGTGGTTGTAGACTCCGTTTTTGTGCCACTTGCTGCACCAATTGTCAATAATGCAACGCTGCAAATGGTGAGTTGCAATGGTGGTTCAGATGGGCTTATTTCTTTAGATGTCAGTACGGCAACTGCACCAGTGGTTTATGCCTGGAGCAATGGCGCTACAGAGGCCACGGTGGCTGGCTTGCCAACAGGATCTTATGAATTGTTGGTCCAAGACGCTCGTCCTTGTTACGATACACTTATCTATGAAATCACGGAGCCTGAGGTGCTCAATAGTGCTTATGTTGTCGAGCAGATATCCTGCGCAGGGCTTCAGGACGGTGAAATCCTTGCAACTGCTACTGGCGGCAACGGAGGATACACTTATCAAATTGGTGCGCTTGCGAATAGTTCTGGTCAGTTTGACAATATGTCTGTGGGTACTTATGTATTGACAGTTAGCGATACGCTCGGCTGCTCGGCTGCTGCCCAAACCATTCAAATCTCGGCACCAACGCCTCTGAATCTCAGCATGAGCACCACTTATGCTACCTCTGCTACTGCATTTGACGGTATGGCTGCTGCGACGGTCAGTGGTGGAACAGCTCCTTACCAATACCTTTGGTCTGATCCGAACGCCCAAACGGACAGCTTAGCGGTCTATCTCACAGAAGGCATGTATACGGTTTGGGTCACTGATGCGAACGGCTGTAGCCTTCAAGACAGCGTTTTTATGGATATTCTTGGTCTTCAAACGAACACCGCTGCAAACTTTATGGCGTATCCGAATCCTACCAATGGCCTTGTAAACTTCAGTGAAACGCTTGCCAATGTGGAAGTATTAGATATGCAAGGAAGGATCATTCTTGCCGCAGCGAATTGTGCGAGCATGAACCTGAGTGGCTTAGCGGCAGGCCAATACCAATTACTTTGCACCCATAGCCAGGGTATAGAACTCTTGCGTTTTGTAAAGCAATAAGGATTTCATTTTCAATTAATTCATGTAAATTAGGGCAAACTATTGCGCTCATGAACCTGAAATGCTTGCTGCTTTTTTTGGCCTTTCTTGGCTATTTTGACCATGCCATATGCGCCCAAGTTGCGCCCGCCGGATGGGAGCAATCTTATCAAAAAGCACGTGTTTTTATTGAAAACAAAGGGCAATTCAAGTCGGAAAGCGCCACGATAGGTGAAGTGGCCTATGCCATAGATTTTGGTTCTACGCGCATCTTATTCGGAGCCAAAGGCATTCAGTATACCTTTTTAGAGGCGCAGCTTGTACCTAAAGCGCAGCGCGATAGCTTGCGGGCCAGTCTGGCTCTACAGATTCCGGCCTACAAAGCACAAGAGCGGGTGGTAGGTAAGTTTAAATTCAAGTCCGATGCATTTGAAATCCATTGGGAAAACAGCCAAGAAAATGTGCAGTTGCTGGCCAAAGAAGAAGTGGCGTCTTATTTTTCTTATCCCGAAGCTGCGCACTGCAAGGGTTTTGAGCGCTTGGTTTATCAAAATATTTATCCAAATATCGATTTAGAATATACCGTGCATCCGCAGGATGGGCTCAAATATGCTTTTGTGGTGCATGCTGGCGCCGATCCGTCGCAAATTGCCATGGTTTATAACCGCCCGGTGCGTTTAGTAGATGGTCACATCGAAATTCCAACTGTATTTGGCCCGGTCATTGACCACGCGCCGTATTCCTTTCAAAGAACTTACGACCAACAGATTCAGAGCGCTTTTCTTGTAGCTGACCAACAAATCAGGTTTCAAATTGGCGCGTATAATCCACAAGAAACTTTGGTCATCGATCCCTGGACCCAAAGCCCCAATTTTGCAACCAATTGGGACGTTATTTGGGAATGCGAACGCGATGGCGCAGGCAACGCTTATGCCTTAGGTGGTATCATGCCCATGCAAATTTTGAAATACAATTCGGCCGGTACCTTACTCTGGACCTACAGTACGCCTTACGATACATCAAATGTGTGGCTCGGTACTTTTGCCGTAGACAACATGGGCAATTCGTACGTTACGGCTGGTTCAGTGGCGCAAATTCAAAAAATAAGTCCGGCAGGAGCTTTGTTGGTCAATAACCCGAGCCCAGGTGGTATTTTATCGAGCGCTGAATTCTGGACCATTGCCTTCAATTGTGATCAAACTGCTTTAGTTGTGGGTGGCACAGGTGGCGCTTTATTGCAACTGGATGCTGTGGTTTATAATGTCAATACAACTACATTAAACATCAGTAACCAACAATTCATATCCAACGGCCCAACGGCTTCCTTTCCGCCAAACATTGAAGAAGTACGTTGCATAGCAGCGGCCCCGAACGGCAGGTATTACTTCATGACCCATGATACTATAGGATATCTGAGCGATAATTTTGGAGCTTGCCCAAGTGGCTCGAGCAATTTTTACAAAGGCCCACATGGAGCCAATTGGGGTTATAAATGTGAAAACTTCCGCTACGACAACGCGGGTATTCAAACACTTGCAATAGATGCAGACCATATCTATATGCACCGCGGGAACGAAATCCAGAAACGCAATTTGCAAGATGGAAGTTTCATTCAATCCAATGTAATACCAGGCGGGCAATACAACACCTTATTTCCGAGCGGAAGATCTGTTGGCTCAGCAGGTATTGCCATTGACCAATGTGGGAATATTTATGTGGGGTCAACTACTGGGGTAGTGAAGTACGACGGTCTACTCATTCAGCAAGCTTTTTACCCCACCAATTTTGCTGTTTACGATGTGGCCATCAATACCAATGGTGAATTATTGGCATGTGGCGGAACCGGAACCTCGACGAGTGCTTCTCGATCCGGAACAATCAGGTCTTTTGCTATTGGGGCTTGTGCACCGCAAGCACTCACTTGTTGTGATGCCAGTATATGTCAGCCCCAAAATGTTTGTGTGAACGACCAACCTTTTAGTTTGAGCTCAGGTACAACAGGAGGCGTTTGGAGTGGGCTAGGGGTAACTGCTGCAGGGGTTTTTGACCCGTCTGTTGCAGGTGTTGGCGTTCAGACAATCGTTTATACTTTACCTTGCGGATCGGATTCAATTCAATTGACCGTGAGCCCTTGCACCTCACTCGAAGTTTGTATAGAAAACAACGGACAACTAACTGTTAGTGGCGGCGTGGCGCCTTATACTTGGTCTTATTATGTAGCGGCGTCCTCTACACCAATCACCAACCAAACTGAATGTCAGAATTGTGGCTATACTTGGTTTTTTGGTCAGTGCATCAATGGATTTACGCCTGTGACCAGTTGTTCGAGCCCCGCCGCCTATGTGAACTTTGCGAGTGGTTCAACTGTCGCACAGCCAAGTGGGCAAAACCAATTTCAGGTCAGCGATAATGCGGGAACGGTATATCAATTCTCACTTTCGCAATTGGCTCCGTGTACAGCGAATCCTTGCGCTGCTTTCTCTGCAAATGTATTGAGTCAAGTCAATCCGAGTTGTTTTGGCGCAAGTGATGGTGCCATTGAGCTACTTACAAACAATGGAGCGGCGCCTTTCACTTATGATTGGAGCCCAGCGCTGGGCACATCCAATACCCTAACGAATTTGCCGGCTGGCAGCTACAGTTGTGTTGTCACGGATGCCAATAGTTGTACAGCTTCGCTCAGCGTAACCTTGAGCGATCCTTTGCCACTGCAACTCACAAGTACCACCACACCTACACCTTGTGGGCTCCAGGAAGGCAGCATGAGTGTGCAGGTCAGTGGCGGCACGGCGCCTTATGTCTATGCCTGGACGCCAGTAGCTTCAAATCTCGGTTCACTGAGCAATCTCGGATCGGGCATTTATACTTTAGTGCTGAGCGATGCCAATGGGTGTCAGGCCACAATTGTCGATACCGTTCAAATAAGCAATGGTCCTCAGCTCAATGAAACCATCACGCCTTCCTCCTGCATGAGCAATTCGGGTTCGGTTACCGTAGCAATAGTCGGCGGAACGCCTGCTTATACGATTTCATGGTCACCAAATTTAGGATCCACACCAACTTTAAACGGTTTAGGACCAAACGACACGCTCACCATATTCGTTACTGATGCCAATGATTGTGGCGCCTCAGAAACCTATGTGATTCCAGGTTTAGCTGATTTTGAACTCTTGAGTTGGGCCTCAAATACAAGTATTCTAGAAGGTGAGAGCGTTGTATTGAACGCCAGCGGAGCAGTTAATTACTCCTGGACACCCACACAAGATTTGAGTTGTGCAAGCTGCCCCTCTACCACCGCTACTCCTGACATCACTACCCAATACATCGTTTCCGGAACCCTAGACAACGGTTGCAGTGATCAAGACACCCTATTGATCACCGTGACACAACTTTGTGGAACTGTATTTGTTCCTACTATATTTTATCCAGCTGCACAAGGTGCCGAAGACCAGCAAATCTGCATTTATGGCAATTGTGTGGCTTCTTGTCTGTTGGTGATTTACAACCGTTGGGGAGAAGTTGTATTTGAAACCACCGACCAACAGCAATGCTGGGACGGCACTTTTCGGGGTGTAGCTTTGCCAAGCGATGTCTTTGCCTACAAGTTACAAGTTGCTCTTCAAGTCGGCACCTCTGTGGTCAAATCGGGGAACATCAATTTATTGCGTTGAACATGAAAAAGCACCTCTTCCTTTTGAGCGCAATCTGTTGGTTTGGTTTGTCGAGCCAAGCCCAAGATTTGCATACGTCGCAGCCTCAGCAAACACCGCTTTTGATTTCAGCGGGTCTTTGCGGAAGTGAGGCTGGAGCCGCAGCGCATGTAGGTTTTAGGCAGCAGTGGAAAAAATCTTTGGCTCCTTTTGAATCTAAATTGCTCTCTTATGAGTGGAAGCCAGCTCAAATTAGGCAAAATGAAGCCTTCATTGCTTTTGGCGCACAAGTGCAGTTGGATCAAACCGGCGATGTACAACTCGTCAATAACGGTTTTTCAGTCCATGCAGCTTATCACTTGCCGCTCAACCGCTATGCAGCGCTTTCTGGGGGCTTGTATGTTGGTTATGGCCAAAGAAGCATAGAGCCAACTGGCCAATGGGGTAGCCAATACAATGGTTTGGCTTATGACCAAAATATTTCACCGAGCGTTGTGCTTGGGCCTCGTTATGCATTTGCTTTTTTGGATGCAGGATTTGGTTTTGGCTTCAATTACAACCGCGGATCCGTTCGCGAAAACACGTTGTCTAGGATGCAAGCGGGGCTGGGGTTTTTTCATGTGAACCGTCCACCTTTTGACTTCATTTCTTCAAGTGTGCGTTTGCCTGTGCGCAGCGTCATTTATGTGCAACCTGAGTTTTGTCTGGGCCAGACCAAAAGTGCACTTTTGCCTCTGCTGCTCTATCAAATCCAAGGTGCTTCGCGCGCGCTTTTATACGGTGCCACTTACCAATATTACCTCAAAGGAAGTGCGTTTTCTAGATTGGACAACAAAAAAGTCCTGAGCTTTGGCTTAATGAATCGCTACAAAGATGCAGTCATTTTACAGACGGCTGTTCAGATCAATCAACTGAAGTTTGCGCTCAGCACAGACCTCACAATTTCAAGTTTTTCAAAAGTTCCGGGCTTGCAGTCTGCATTTGAGGTGCAGTTGGCATATTTCTTTTGATCGAGCGGCTAAACTTTACCCTGCTTAAACACCCCAGCCGTACGCGTAGCCTTGATGGTGAAATAATATAAGCACAAGCTCAATAAGAGCAGCACATGCGAGAAGTCATTGCGGTCAAACCACTGATGGATATTGATTTTTTGGCTCTGGATAAACGCGTTCGGCAATAAAATGAGTGCGGCAATCCAAAAGAACTTGAACTGCGGGTGGTACAACTTCTGATAGCGCAAACCCAATACCACTAAAGAAAAAATAAGGCCAATGCCGCTGATGAGCGTCGGGACAAACAAGCCTTTGCTTTGGTCGATAGTGAGGTCGACAAAAAAGAAAACGCACAATTCAATTAGAATACCAAGTGCCAATAAAATCTTTGCAGCGCCTAAGAATTGCGTGCGTTGTGAGTCATTTGGCCACAAACTGAGCATGCCTTTGGTCAAAAAGAAGGTGGCCACCATTCCGAAAATCCAGGACGGGTATTTGCCCCAAAGGTGGAGGTAGTTGTAGAATAGGTGTCCGATGCCGCCAAACAAGAAACTCCAGCCGAACCACAAGAAAAACAAGCGCCAATTTTGATAAAAAGGATGCGTTTGGTTGATTTTTCGAATTTGAGCGGCAAAAAAGAGGGATGTTGTAAAAAGAACAATATCTCCGATCATGGCGTTGGGCTCTAAGAGTGCGAGGCCCGCAACATCAAAGGCTATCTTTGGAAAATCTTGACCAATCATTTGCTGTTTTCTTCAAATTTATGGAGGTTTTTGCGCAAGATAAACTCGACTATAAGTGGCGAGACGCTGTTGAGCATGCGGTTCATTTTGCCCAAAAGGGTTTGGGTATTTCGGAATTTTCTTTGGGCCAATAAGTTCAGGCAGTCGGTCGCTACTTCTTGCATAGTGAGCACCTTTCCTTTTTGACGCGCGGCCAAAACTTGCTTGCTGCCATCGGCCGCGACCACTTCTTTGTTGTGTACAATTTCGGTCATAGCCACTTGGAGGTGCCCGATATGTACTTGGTGCGCGTGTTCTTCTATGCGCAGCGACTCCACAAAGGAGGTAAGCGCCATTTTGGATGCGCTGTATGGCGAAAGCCCGGGAAGCCCGTGTATGGCTGCTAAACTCGAAATAAACACCACGCTCCCTTTTGTTTGACGCAAGGCAGGTAATGCAGCTTGGGTCGGGAAAATTGTTCCGAAAACATTGCTGCGAAATACTTGCTCTACCACACTCGGATGCAGGGTGGCTAAATACCCACGGCTCGAAATACCGACATTATTGATCAGGATATCAATTTGGCCAAAGGATTGTAGTGCAAAATCAATAAGTGCTTGCGCTTGCGCGGCGTCTGAGACATCGCCTTTGAAATAAACGGCTGCTGCACCTTTGTGTTGAAGCGCTGTTTGCTGTTCGATCAGGCGTTCTTCGTCGCGGCCGTTGAGTACAATTTTGGCGCCCTCTTGTGCAAGTGCGCTTGCAATGGCACTGCCAATACCACGGCTCG
>JBFYPV010000118.1:0-3806 GCA_041303085.1 Crocinitomicaceae bacterium | reverse complement strand
GCAATAATTCCGACACTCCAGCCATCTATGCGTGCGTAGGTTGTGATGAGTGTTTTGCCAAAATCCGGCTTGTATTCGCTCAAAGAGCCTTCATCTACAATGGTTTGCAATAATGCTTTGGTTTCGTAGGGTTTGGAACGATCTGCAGGGATGATACCGTAGGCGCTATTCGGTGTGCGTTCAGGATCAATAGCTGCGCAGCGGTCAAAGCCAACTTTGTTTTGATGCCCAATTCGGGAGATTAAATCTCTGATTTTAAGTAAGCAAGCGCTGTCGTCGGCGACTTTGTAGTCGCAAACGCCAGAGATTTCAGTTTGGGTAGTGGCGCCCCCGAGTGTTTCGTTGTCGATGTCTTCGCCGATGGCTGCTTTCACTAAATAGGATCCAGCCAAGAAAATAGTTCCTGTTTTGTCTACAATGAGTGATTCATCGGACATAATTGGTAAGTAGGCGCCGCCCGCAACACAACTGCCCATGACGGCTGCAATTTGGGTGATGCCCATAGCTGACATTTTTGCATTGTTGCGAAAAATGCGACCGAAATGTTCTTTGTCTGCAAAGATGTCTTCTTGCATGGGTAAATAAACACCAGCGGAGTCGACAAGATAAATGATGGGCAAGCGGTTTTCCATGGCAATTTCTTGCGCCCGGAGATTCTTTTTTCCTGTAATAGGAAACCAAGCGCCGGCTTTAACGGTTGCATCATTGGCAACAACAATGCACTGACGCCCACTTACATAGCCGATCACAACAGCCACGCCACCACCTGGGCAACCACCGTGTTCAGCATACATGTCGTGGCCGGCGAGTGCGCCGATTTCAATGCGTTCTGTATTGGTGTCAAGCAGTTGGTCTATGCGTTCACGTGCTGTGAGTTTACCGGCCTCGTGCTGTTTGGCGATGCGGGCTTTGCCTCCGCCGAGATAGATTTTTTCTAATGTTTGTTCGAGCGCTCTTATTTTGAGCCGCATTTGATCTTCATTGAAATTGAAGTCGAGTTCTTGTTGTGTAGCCATGTGTTGATTGGGACTCAAATATACATAGAAACCTTGTTATGTTTGGGCTTTTTCATACTTTCATGGATTCAAATTAAAATCGCTCCTCGACATGAACAATGGTCCACACGAAACCGCACCCAAAAAGACAAAGAAGAACCGTTTAACGCTCTATATTTTAGTGGCAATGTTGCTAGGTGGCATTTTAGGTGCCATCGTTCATTCCAATTTTGATGCAGCAACAGCGGCAGAATTTAGCACGCATATTAAGTTGTTGGCTACTATTTTTATCCGCTTAGTCCAGATGATCATTGCGCCATTGGTCTTGACCACACTTGTAGTCGGTATTGCCAAACTCGGCGACATCAAATCAGTGGGTAGAATTGGGGGTAGGGCTTTGGCCTGGTTTTTCACAGCCTCTTTTATTTCCTTAATAATTGGACTGTTGTGGGTAAATTTCTTACAGCCTGGAATCGGCGTCAATTTATCAGATGTAGATCAATCGGCAGTGGCGGAGGTTACGGACAAAACCCAAGATTTTTCCATCCAACATTTTATTGAACACATCATTCCCAAATCGGTGTTTGAAGCCATGGCAACCAATGAAATTCTTCAAATTGTCATTTTTTCAATCTTCTTCGGCCTGGCTGCAGCTTCTATCGGTGATAACGTCAAACCGGTAATCAACGCGTTGGATAAAACATCTCATATCATCTTGAAAATGGTCAATTTCGTTATGAAATTTGCACCAATTGGTGTTTTTGGAGCTATTGCAGGCGTTTTTGCCGTCAAGGATGTATCCGAACTGATGATCACCTATACCAAGTTTTTCAGCTCTTTCCTTGTCGGAATTGCGTCACTTTGGGTTGTGCTCTTATTTGTGGGTTATATTTTCTTGCGCAAGCACCTCTTTACTTTATTGAAGCGCATTATGAGTCCGTTGGTGATTGCTTTTGGCACCACGAGTAGCGAGGCCGTCTTTCCTAAATTAACAGAGGAGCTCGAGCGTTTCGGGATCAAAGACCGCATTGTTTCATTTATGCTTCCTTTGGGTTATTCTTTCAATTTGGACGGCAGCATGATGTACATGACCTTTGCCAGTATTTTTATTGCACAAGTTTACGGCGTGCCGCTAGATACCGGAACACAGCTCACCATGTTGCTTGTCTTGATGCTCACAAGTAAAGGGATTGCAGGCGTGCCCAGAGCAAGTTTAGTGGTGGTTGCGGCTACCTGTGGCATGTTCAATATTCCGATAGAAGGCGTTGCGCTCATTTTGCCAATAGACCACTTTTGTGATATGTTCCGCAGTGCTACCAATGTGCTGGGCAATTCCATCGCAACGGCAGTAGTCGGCAAATGGGAAAGTAAAAATGGCTAACTAATACTTGCTTAGAACAGCTCTCAGCGTTTGCGGATGAATGTCGTGCGCACCTTCAAAGGTATGGACCTCAAAACCAAGTTCCGTATATTCGTTCTGAACCTTTGCCGAACTTTCTGAATCAAAGTAGGGGTCTTTTGTTCCGATGACAAAGTCCATTCTTTTTCCCTGTGGGAATTGCTGCATGGCGATATCTGGCGGAAACACGCTTGCCCATAAAATCAGTTGTGAAAATCGGGAAGGGTCAGCCTGATACAACCTTGCAGCGGTAGCTCCTCCTTGAGAGAATCCTAAAAGCGTTAGTTTTGCAGTAGGGTTGCTGTTGCGTATTTCGGCAGTAAGTTCAAGCAAATAGCGTGTGTTTTCCGCGATGTCTTGTTCTCTCCATTCTTTGGTCATCCAAGAGGCTCCTACGCGGCCACTACTACCTTCGAGATAAAAACGGTGCGCCCCTTCCGGAATCACTAAGCCAAAGTCATTTTCTAAAGAATGAAACTTGCGGTAAAAATATTGTGCCAGTTGACCGTAGCCGTGCAGCGCAAGTAGAATATGTGTCTTGTCAACTATTTCATTCTGATAATAGCGTCTGTTTTGTACAAACTCAATTTGACGTTCCTTCATTAATGTTGAACATGTAATTTCTTGGTGCGCTGCGTAGAATTTGTCTTGACCTGAACCAAATAAGTGCCATTTGCCAAAGCAGTACAATCTATTTGTTCAGAGGCTTGATTTGAATTGAATTGGAGCAAGATTTTGCCTTGTAAATCAGTGATGTAAATCAATTTGCTTTGCGTAAAATTCGTTTCGATCGTGAATGAACTTGCACTTGGGTTGGGATAAATATCAAACTCGATGTGGTTTTCAAGTACACCAGTAATATCAAGGCCAACACAGTTGCAATTGACGTCAAGTGAATCGTTAATGGTTAGGGCATTGCCGTCGTCGCAAGGGCTGCCTGGCAAGATGCAATTGTTGTCGTCGATATTGGCTAAAGGATTGTAATTACAAGCATTGGGGTCCATACAACCACTAACATACAAGGTGCCAACACAGTTGCACAGCGAGTCAAGGACATCGTTGAAGGTATCTGGGTTGTTGTCGTCGCAAGGCGCATCTGGGAAAATACAAGTGTTGTTGTCTACATTCGCTAAGGGGTTGTAGTTGCAAGAATTTGGATCGGTACAACCTTCTACAATTTGTATACCTGCACACAAACAATCTGGGTTGATGGAGTCATTGATGGTATTGGGGTTGTTGTCGTCGCAAGGTAGACCCGGGAACAAACAAGAATTGTTGTCGACGTTTGCCAGCGGATTGAAATTACACGCAGCTGGGTTCATGCAGCCCGGTACAATGAGTTCTCCTACACAGTTGCAATTCGGACCAATGCTGTCATTGATTGTGTTCGGGTTGTTGTCGTTGCAAGGGCT
>JBFYPV010000117.1:0-5214 GCA_041303085.1 Crocinitomicaceae bacterium | reverse complement strand
TATTGTTGTTGCAACCAAGTGCCGTAAGCGGCGGCAAATTTAACGGCGTCAATAGGTGTGAGGCCTTGGTCCACAGCGCCTCCGATGGTGCCGCGGATTCCTGAAATAGATTTGATGAGTGTCATGATAAGGAGAGTTGGAGCATTTGCAAAACAGCCACCATGGCTTCAGTGCCTTTGTTGCCGTGTATGCCGCCTGCGCGGTCTAGGGATTGTTGTTCGGTGTTGTCGGTGAGCAAGCAGAAGCCAACGGGTTTGTCGTGCTTGAGCATGACGTCCATGAGCCCTTGGGTGGCGCCACTGCAGACAAAATCAAAATGGCGGGTTTCGCCTTGGATCACGACGCCTATTGCCAATACGCCATCGATGTCGTTGCGCTGACAAAGTTTTTGTGCGCCAAGCGGGAGTTCAAAAGCCCCTGGTACCTCAATGATGGTGCGGAGCGCTGGGCGCTGACCAATGGCATCTAGTGCGCTAATGGCACCTTCTAATAAGCGTTCGGTGATGTGCCCGTTCCAAGCAGAAACAACAATGCCGATTCGAAAATCGGCACAGTTACTTAATGTTGTTGGATCAAAGGCAGAGAGGTTTTTACCTGCTGTAGCCATGAGAATATTTATTTAGTTGCGCATCGAGCGATGTAGCGATCGATGGTTTTGGTACTTGCGTAGTTAGGGTAGTCGTCTTTGATGCGTTGGTAGTGTGCTGCGGCATCGGCTTTTTTGTTGAGTTTTTTTTCGCAAACCAAGCCAGCTTTGAATAAATACATTGGGGTCGTGAATTCGTTGTCTTCGCGATCGGCAGCTTGTAAATAAAAATCAAGTGCTTCGTTGTATTTTTTCATTTGGCTGTAGCAGTCGGCTTGAAGACCAATGCTCATGGTAGAAACGTAGGTATCTGAAAGGTCTACGCCTTCTAGCATTTTGAGGGCGGCAGCATATTTGCCTTTTTTCATGTATTGTTTGCCGAGAAGGTATTGGCCGATTTCGCCACCGGTTTTGCCGTCGTTGTTTTTGACGTAAGGCTCTAGCAAGCGAATGGCTTGATCTGTAGAGTCTTTGGAGATGTAGTTGAGTGCAACCCACCATCCGTCGTTGGATTTTTCGTTGGCAGGCCCCCAAATAAACTGACGGTAAGAGAAATAAAGAACTACTACACCAATGATGCCAGCCACTAAATAAGTGCCCAACTTGAATTTTTTATTGGTGTTGAATTTGTTTTTAAGGTCTTCGAAGCTGAATTGCTCTGTCATAATCCGTTTTTTAGAAACGCAAATATAAATCATTTTAGCAAATGAATTGCTTATTTTTGCGCTATGTTTCAACGCGATTTCACTCCTTTCTCCATCCTTCTCGTTTTTTTACTTGGTTTTTTCGGTAATTCAACGGCGCAAAACCTCATTAGCATCACGGGAAAAGTGCTCAGTTACGAGCAAAGTAAGCCCTTAGAATACGTTTCTTTGAAACTTTTTCAATTGCCAGATTCCGTTTTTGTGAAGGGTTCCTTCAGCAATCCTGATGGTAAATTTGAAATACTCGCCAGCCCCGGCAAATACTACCTCAAACTTTCAGTTGCCCTCCACGAAGACGAAATCACTGAGTCTTTCGAATTGAAGCCGACTCAGGCCAACCTGCATTTAGGAACGCTGCGCATGCAAAAGCCCAAGACCCAAGAAACCAAAGAAGTGGTGGTGCGCGGTCAAAAAGAGGTCATGGAAACAGGCATAGACAAAAAAGTCTATAATGTCGCGGAAGATTTGAACGTCAATGGCGGTACGGCCAATGACATCCTCAACCGCTTGCCTTCAGTAGAAGTAGATCAAGATGGTGGTGTTTTGCTGCGCGGGCAAGGCAGCGTGACTATTTTAATTGATGGGCGCCCAAGTTCTATGAGCGGAGGAAACGGCAAAACACTTTTAGATGCCTTGCCGGCCAATTCAATTGAGCGCGTAGAAATCGTGACCAATCCGTCGGCTAAATACGACCCGGACGGCACCTCTGGCATCATCAATATCGTCCTCAAAAAGAACAAACTACTTGGCTTCAACGGTTTGGTTTCTACCAACCTCGCTTCTGGTGACTTGCGCGGCGGCAATGTGGGTGAAGGCAGTGTTTCGCTGAGTTACCGCAATGGCAACGTCAATGTTTTTGGAACCTATAACGCGCGCTATTTAGAAGGCTACCGCAACAACTACAACGACATCCGTCAAGAGCTCGGTTCTGGCGTTTTCATCCTCGACCAAAACCGCACCGGTACCGACCTCGACGCCGGCCAGACCTTTCGCGTGGGTACAGACATCAACCTCAATTTGCGCAACACCATCGGTTTTGTCGCTACTGGTTCGCTTACGCAGCGCGACCGCACCGGCGTACTCTGGAACGCGCAGCTCGACGAAGCAGGAACAATAGATAGTCTCTGGAGCCGAAGTTCTTATGACCCCACAGATCGCCAAAATTTAGACCTCAACCTCAATTACAAGCACGATTTCAAAAACGAGCGCGGCAACCTCATTTTAGATGTCAACCAATCGCTGGGTACAGAAGATATCGCAGGCTATTATATCAACACCTACTACAACCCCGATACCTCGCTCTCGGCGCTCCCTATATTAGATCAGCGCTTGTTCAACACCGATAAAAACAACATCACCACCGCTCAGGCAGACTTAACCTATTTGTTTCCAAATCTCGGTTTGCGCACCGAGGCGGGCGTCAAAGCGATTTTAAGAGATCAGTTGGTAGATACTTACTCGGAAACGCTCAACAACACACTCAATACTTACCAAGAAGACACCCTCGCCAATTTCCTTTACGGCTACAAAGAGCAAGTGTACAGCGTCTATGGAGTTGCGGGCAAGCAAGTCAAGCGCTTTAAATTGCAGGCGGGTTTGCGTGCCGAAAAAGCTTACCAAATCCCAAATCTTATTTCAGACACCATTCGCATTGTCAACGATTACTTCAATTTCTTCCCTTCGGCGCATGTGCGCTATGAGCTCAAGCCTAAATCAGAACTGAGCTTGAGTTATTCGCGTCGCATCAGAAGGGCTTCTGCCAATGAGCTCAATCCGTTTACCAATTATTCCGATCCTTTTAATTTACAGCGCGGAAATCCTTACCTGAGCCCCGAATACATCCACTCTTTTGATTTGGCTTATTCACTTGAAAAAAAGAAAATGACGGTGTCGAGCGCTTTGTTCTTTCGCCAATCTAACGGCGTCATCTCGCGCTTCAAAGAATATTACCCAGACAACACGAGCGCGGCTACATACATGAATATCGCCCAAACCAAAGCCTTGGGTGCCGAGCTCATCCTGATGTTCAAACCTAGCCCTTCTTTGCGCAGCACCATTTCCTACAACGGTAACTACACTTGGTATAAAACAAATATGGCTGAGTTTCCAGACCGTCAGGGCTTCAACCACAATGTGAAATGGAATACTTCTTATGAATTCTGGAAGAAAACAGCAACTCTACAATTGAGTGTCAATTACAACGGGCCCCGCGTAACAGTTCAAGGAATAGCCCAAAGAAGAGGGCCTATTGACCTCGCTTTTGAAAAGAAATTGGCCAAAGGCAACTGGAGCATCGGCACCCGCGTCACCGATATCTTTGACCGCCAAGGCTTCTATTATATAGTAGACCGCCCAGGAATAGAACAAACCGGTGAATTCAAATGGCTAACACGAAGGGTGTATGTATCGGCAAGCTATAAATTCGGCAAATTAGAAATCTCCAAAGCCAAGCAAAGTGCCGGAGATGGCGGCGGCGAGCTTTAATTGGCGCGCAGTTTAGTTGGCTTGTAGCCTAAACCAAAGCTTTTGGGCCCAGGAAATGTAGGCTTGGAGCTGCACAGGAATTTCGGTGTTTTTTAAATCCTGTAGGTATAACAAACCTTTTTCTTTCAATTCTTGAAGAATCAAAAAGATCACTTGCGGATCAAACTGCGCAGTCAACTGACTTTCCACCAAAGTAAGCTCTAATTTAGACCAGTACGCGAGGTATTGTTTCTGCACTTCGCTCCAATTCTTTAAAATCAAGACCAAGGCCTGAGGGTCTTCTGCGCGTTGGAATTGGAGTGCCATTGCGTTGCGCTGGACTTGGTACTGATTGAAAAACGCGAACATGGTTAAATGTTGGTCAATTGCATCGATTTTGGAGCTTTGGAGCGTGGTCTCATTTTGACCGGATGAAGACCATTTGATGGCTAAAACTTTTGCAGCACGATCAATTTTCTCCAATTCCTTGAACCATTTCGGATACAACAAGAGCTGGTCGAGTTGTCTGTAGATTTTTTGCTTGAGCGCAAAGATGACTTGTTCAATTTGCTCTTCGAGGTCTTCTTGCAGGTCTATATTGAGCAGCGCTGCAGCCTCTTCTGGGCTCATTTATTTTGGTTTTTGCGCATGCGCAAATTGAGCATCTCAACAATAAGGGCGTATACCAAGGCAAAGTAGATGTAGCCTTTTTGCATGTGTTCGCCAAAGCCTTCCGCAATAAGTAGGACACCAATGGCAACCAAGAAAGAAAGCGCAATCATTTTGATGGTAGGGCGCTCATTGATGAACTTGCTGATGGGGCCAGAAAAGAGCATCATGACAAACATAGAGATCAGAACAGACAAAACGATGATCACGAGCGGATTGCCGTGGGTTTCGTGTGCGATGTCGTTGGTCATGCCGATGGCTGAAATAACGGAGTCGAAACTAAAAATGAAGTCGATGATCACAATTTGCAATACAGCCGCTGAAAAAGTAGCGTAGGCTTTTGATTTGGTGTCGTGCGCTTCCCCTTTGACACTAGCATGCATTTCCCCAACCGATTTATAAATCAAGAACAAGCCGCCAATCAGCAATACCAAGCTGTGCGCCGTAAAGGAATAACCTGCTACGCTAAACAAAGGCTCGCGGTCGAGGGTCATGATCCAGGAAACCAAGCTCAGCATGATGATGCGGATGACGAGCGCCAAACTCAAGCCAATCAGGCGTGCGCTGCGTTGCTTGTTTTTAGGAAGGTTGTCGGTAATAATTGAAATAAAGATGATGTTGTCGATGCCGAGAACAATTTCGAGAAGTGTCAGGATAAAAAGGTAGGTAAGCCCAACGGAGGTGCCTAAAATAGAAAGGTAATCGACTAAAGAGGTCATGTTTATTTTTTTACGAAATTAAAAAAGTCTTGCAATACTTGCGCGTTTTGGTCTTGCGCAGTTGTGATTTCTA
>JBFYPV010000116.1:0-3226 GCA_041303085.1 Crocinitomicaceae bacterium | reverse complement strand
CTCGGTATTATCATTGAATTTGTCACGAAGAAAGCAAAGTAAGTCGCTTGCTTTGAATTTTTAAAAAAGTGGTATCTTTGCACCCAAATTAAAGAAAATACATGGCAACGAACAGAACCTTTACAATGCTTAAGCCCGATGCAATCGAAAACGGGCACATGGGCAAAATCATCGACATGATCATCAATGCTGGTTTCAGCATCAAAGCAATGAAATACACGCAACTTTCTGAAGCGCAAGCTAAAGAATTTTATGCTGTACACGCTGAGCGTCCGTTCTACGGCGAACTCGTCGAGTACATGACCAGCGGCCCAATCGTTGCAGCTATCCTCGAAAAAGAAAACGCAGTAGCAGATTTCCGTGCACTTATCGGTGCTACAGACCCAGCTGAAGCAGCAGACGGCACCATCCGTAAGGCTTATGCAGAAAGCAAAGGACGCAATGCCGTTCACGGTTCTGACTCCGACGAAAACGCAGCAATTGAAGGTGTATTCCATTTTGCAGCGAACGAAATTTTCTAATTTCGTCTACCAACTTTAAATCAAAAGACCGCTCTGCGGTCTTTTTTTATGTACAGCCTCATGAGATTCACAGAAGCCACCGAGAAACGCCGCACTTTCGGCATTATTTCTCACCCAGATGCCGGTAAAACTACCCTGACCGAAAAACTTTTGCTTTTTGGTGGGGCTATACAAACCGCTGGTGCCGTCAAAAATAACAAAATCAAAAAATCGGCCACCTCTGACTTCATGGAAATCGAGAAGCAGCGCGGTATCTCCGTTGCTACCTCCGTGATGGCTTTTGCATACAACGGCAAACAAATCAATATCCTCGATACACCCGGTCACAAAGACTTCGCCGAAGACACCTTTCGGACGCTGACGGCTGTGGATAGCGTCATTCTCGTCATCGACTGCGCCAATGGGGTAGAAGCGCAAACCGGCCGCCTCATGGAGGTGTGTCGCATGCGCAAAACGCCCGTGATCATTTTTATCAATAAAATGGACCGCGATGGCAAAGAAGCATTTGACTTACTCGATGAGCTCGAAGCCAAACTAGACATCAAAGTGCGTCCGCTCACTTGGCCAATCGGCATGGGCGACCGCTTTCAAGGTGTGTACAACATTTACCAAAAAGGACTCAACCTTTTTGCTGCTAACAAAACCAAAATCGCAGACGACGTCGTCTCTATTTCAAGCTTATCAGACCCCACCCTAGATCAAATCATCGGTGAAAACCCGGCCAACGAACTCCGAGAAGAAATTGATACCGTTGAAGGCGTTTACGATCCTTTTGACCGCAATTCTTATTTGGCTGGCGATGTCGCACCTGTATTTTTTGGTTCGGCCGTCAACAACTTCGGGGTGAAGGAATTACTCGATACCTTTTGCGAAATTTCACCATCGCCACAAGGCCGAGAGAGTGACACCCGCATGGTGGAGCCCGAAGACGAACGTTTTTCTGGGTTCGTCTTTAAAATCCATGCCAATCTCGACCCCAAACACCGCGACCGCATCGCCTTTTTGCGCATCGTTTCTGGCCGTTTTGAGCGCAACAAGTTTTACCACCACGTGCGCCTCAGCAAAGACATGAAATTCCCGAATCCAACGTCCTTCATGGCCCAAGACAAAAGCGTTATCGACGACGCCTACCCAGGCGATGTCATCGGGCTTTACGACACCGGTTCCTTCAAAATTGGAGACACCCTCACCACCGGTGAAAAAATGCTTTTCAAAGGCATCCCATCTTTTTCGCCAGAAATATTCCAAGAGTTAGAGAACTTAGACCCACTCAAGTCTAAGCAATTGGAGAAAGGCATACGCCAGCTCATCGACGAAGGAGTTGCGCAATTATTTGTACAGCAACCCGGAAACCGCAAAATTGTGGGTACGGTTGGTCAGCTCCAGTTTGAGGTCATCAATTACCGACTCATCCACGAATATGGCGCCAATTGCCGTTTTGTGCCGCGCAATTATTTCAAAGCTTGCTGGATCACCTCCACAAGCGCCGAGCAGTTGGCTAATTTCAAGCGCGCCAAAAGCAACTATTTAGCCTTAGATAAAGATGAAAATTTAGTTTTCTTGGCCGAAACGCCATTCCTTTTGCAAATGGCCGAACAAGACTACCCAGAACTTACTTTCCACCAAACATCAGCTTTCAAACTAGAAGCAGAGTAAATTCTTGATGTATATCAAGTTGGTTTCAAGTCAAATTGAACTATTTTAGCTCAAAAAAAAGAAATGACTTCGAAAATTGAACGCAGATCTTTTCTCTCCAGACTAGGATTAGGTTTGGGAGGTACTCTACTTTTCCCTATTACCCAATGGGGGAAATCAAAAACCAGTGACATGTCAGCACTTATTCTCAAAACAAGACCCCTCGGTTTTCAGTGGGAAACCCTCGATCCCTTTCTTTTCTGTGTACACCACGAAGATTTCTTTCCAAAAGGAAATGCGGCTTTAGGACCAGACCCAAGCAATTTTGAGGGTCGCCACATGGGCCAAGATTTCATCGTCAAAGACGGCTTTCGCATGTACCACGGCTCCACCGTGCCGGGCTTTCCCGGGCATCCGCACCGCGGTTTTGAGACCATCACGGTCGTCAGAACAGGTTTGGTGGACCACGCAGACAGCATGGGCGCTGCCGGCCGCTATGGCAACGGCGATGTCCAATGGATGACCGCAGGTAAAGGCGTGCAGCACGCAGAAATGTTCCCGCTGCTCAATCAAGATGCAGATAATCCGCTAGAGCTCTTTCAAATTTGGCTCAACTTACCCAAGCGCAGCAAAATGGTGCAGCCGCATTTCAAAATGCTCTGGGCAGAGTCTGTGCCAAAGTTTAGCCTCGACCAGAACGGAACCAAAGCCCATATAGAAGTTTTAGTTGGTCAATTAGGAGCGCACAAAGCAGCTGCAACGCCTCCAAATTCTTGGGCCGCAGATCTCAATAACCACGTGGCTATCTACAACATCCAATTAGAACCAGGCGCTACATTTGAGCTTCCGGCAACGGCAAGTGGTGTCAACCGCAGTATTTATTATTACGAGGGCAATGGCCTTCAAATTGGTGGGCAAACCATTGCGCATTACCACGCTGCCGACGTAGATGCTACCCAGGTTTGTACTTTCAAAAATGGAACTGAAGCCTCCAAAGTATTGGTGCTGCAGGGCCGCCCGATCAATGAGCCCGTAGTGCAGCACGGCCCATTTGTCATGAACAGTAAAGA
>JBFYPV010000115.1:0-7084 GCA_041303085.1 Crocinitomicaceae bacterium | reverse complement strand
GCGCAAAAGCAGACAGATAAAATCAAGGTCTATTGAACAAGAATTTTATCTTTGCTAAAATTTGACACCATGAAAATGCTCAGTCCGAAGGAAGTTCTTCAGGCGTTAGAAGCCCAAGAAAGCTGTTGCCTCATCGATATCCGCGAACCCTACGAATTGTTGAACTGCAAAATAGATTGCCCGTCTGTACCGATGGCCACCTTTGCGGCGGCGTATCCCAATTACCAGCATTACGAACAAGTGGTACTCATGTGTCAGTCGGGCAAGCGTGCAGAAGCCCTCGCTAATTTCATAGAGACTGAATTTGCAGCCACCAATATTTGTGTGTTGGAAGGCGGAATCAATGGCTGGATTGAGCAAAACGCACCTCAAATCACTTGTCAGTAATGAGCTATCTTCTTCAACTCCTCGATTTCATCCTTCATATTGACAACTACCTTTTCTTGCTCATTCAGGATTACGGCATCTGGATTTACGCCATCTTGTTTTTGATCATTTTTGTAGAAACAGGGCTGGTTTTCATGCCTTTGCTACCCGGCGACTCTTTGCTTTTTGCAGCGGGTTCGTTTTGCGCAGGTGTGCAGATAGACAACGAAGTGGCACAACTGAATTTGTGGGTCGTGTTGGGTTTGCTCATTGTTGCCGCTATTTTAGGCGATGCACTGAACTTTTGGATTGGTCAAAAATACGGACGCAAGTTGGCGCAAATGAAGATTGGGCGCTATGCCCTACTTAAAGAAAAGCACTTGCAACAAACCCAAGCGTTTTTTGAGAAACACGGTTCCAAAACGATCATTATTGCACGCTTTGTACCAATTGTACGCACGTTTGCACCCTTTACGGCGGGCTTGGCGAATATGCGCTACAGCATCTTTTTGAGGTTCAACGTAATTGGCGGTGTGAGTTGGGTACTCGGCCTCACGCTTTTGGGTTACTTCTTTGGCAACCTCACTATTGTGCGCGAAAACTTCGAAACCGTCATTTTTGGCATCATCGGCTTGTCTTTGCTCCCGATGCTACTTGCAATCGTCAAAGAAAAAATGGCTAAGCGTTGAAACGCTGAAACTCATTTTGCAAGTAAGCACGGCAAATTTCTGTCGGAAACTGCTCAATTTGAGCGGAGATTTCTAAAATTCTCGACGCGAGGTCTGTAGCACTAGCTTGTGCATCTAATGTATTGGCTGCCATATTGATAACACGCAACACTTCTTCCTTTGCTTGAATCAGCATCGCCCAGCCCTGCGGCGAAACAAATAGCTGTTGGGCAATGTTGTGTTCAAACTCTTCTCTGACGGTCTTGACGAGTAAACTTTGTTGGGTTCTGGCGTTGTGGGTCACTTGTAGGGTGCGCAGCGTGAGGTTGGCAGGTGAAATGCGGTCGAGCAGTAAAATACAGC
The DNA here is from genome assembly GCA_041303085.1 of Crocinitomicaceae bacterium. GTDB lineage: Bacteria > Bacteroidota > Bacteroidia > Flavobacteriales_D > Crocinitomicaceae > UBA952. Next base: position 5,687 of record JBFYPV010000115.1, on the reverse strand, counting down.
GCTGATACGCCTCGAGCTTACTCGGTAGAAAATAATTTTGACGCTGCAAGGCGAGTTCGGTCTGGAGCTTCACGAGGCTGTGGTCGTGTTGGCGCTTGAGAAATAAATAAACGATTGTCACCATTGCCAAACTGACCAACAGAAACGAAATAACTACAAAAATGAGTTCCATACGTATTTTTTTGAGGCAAATATAGTGCTTTGCGCTATTTTTACTCCATGAATAATGTGTTACTCCCACTCATCTTGTTATTATATTTCGGGCTCCTGCTCGCAATTGCCTATTTCAGCTCCAAAAATGCGAGCAGCCATAGTTTTTTTACCGGCGACAAAAAAAGCCCTTGGTATTTAGTCGCTTTTGGCATGATCGGCACCTCGCTTTCGGGCGTTACTTTTGTGTCTGTTCCGGGCGACGTCAGCACGGGCGCTTGGCACTATTACCAGTTGGTGCTGGGCTTTTTTGCAGGCTATTTTGTGGTGGCTTTTGTGCTCTTGCCGCTGTACTACAAATACCAACTGAGCTCCATTTATCGGTATTTAGAGCTGCGCCTTGGTTTGCGCGCCTATCAATGGGGAGCAGGCTATTTTATTCTTTCGCGCACGCTCGGCGCAACGGTTCGGCTCTACCTCGTGATCAACGTATTGCAACTTTTTGTTTTTGAACCCATTGGCCTCGCTTTTTGGCAATCCACGCTACTGATCATTCTCATGATTTTAGCCTACACGCTCAAAGGCGGCGTCAAAACCATCGTCTGGACAGACACCCTACAGACTTTCTTCATGTTATTGGCCTTAGTGGTTTGTATCTACACCCTCCAACAGCAAATGGATCTTTCCTGGACTGAGCTCTGGGCCAACCTCAAAAATGAGCAACTCACCCAAGTTTGGTCCTGGAATCCGTCCAAAAGCGATTACTTCTGGAAGCATTTCATCGGCGGCGCCTTCATCACCATCGCCATGACGGGCCTTGACCAAGAAATGATGCAAAAGAACATCAGCGTCAAGACGCTCAAAGATGCCCAAAAAAACATGGTTGTTTTTAGCTTTACACTGCTCATCGTCAATGCGTTGTTTTTGCTACTCGGCAGTATCCTGAGTTATTTCGCCCTCAAAAACGGTCTCACTTTTGCCCCCGACGACCTCTTCCCTCAGGTTATTCAGCAATTTTTACCCACTGGTGTTTTCATCATTTTCACCATTGGGCTTATTTCTGCTTTGTTTCCTTCTGTAGACGGCGCCATCACTGCCCTCACGGCTTCTTTCTGCATAGACATCATTGGTTTTGAACGCAAAAACCTTCCCGAAACGGAGCGCATGCGACTCAAAAAAATCGTTCACATCAGTTTTGCGGTGCTTTTTACGCTGTTGGTTTTTCTATTCAAGTGGTACGACGACAAAAGCATCGTCAAGCTCATTTTCCTCATTGCAGGCTACACCTATGGCCCACTACTCGGGCTATTTGCCTTTGGTATTTTAACCAAAAGAAATGCACCTGCAGCACTCATTCCAATAATTGTTGTACTCGCACCACTTTGTTGTTACTTTTTGAGTAAAAATGCAGACCTCATTTGGAAGGGTTATCAATTCGGAAACGAAATGCTCTTGCTCAACGGAATGCTTACTTTTGTGCTGCTCTTTTTGAGTAGTTTTGCCTATCAACCCCAACCAGCCGATGAAACTCCTGTTGTCTGACAACCAATTGCATTTGCGCTTTGCCCCGCTGACCCTTACGCGTCCGTTGGCCGAATTGCGCTGTGGTCTTTTCACCAATACCGAACGCTGGAAGCATTTGCTGCCGGGTGCGCAAATTGGGTATCAAACAGAAAGTTACCTGCAGGGCAAATACCCAAGTACAGCCGGTATTTGGATCAATGCGCAAGTGATACCAGATGTGCAATTAGCCAAAGCGGTTAGCGAACTCAAGGTAGGTGAAAAACTGTACATGAATTCGGTTTTACTTGCTCAAAATGGCGAAGGAAATTACAAAACAGCATATTCCGATTCAAACCTCATTATCCTTAAAAACCGCTGGGACCTCTACTTGCTCAACGCTGCCATCTTAAAGCAAGATTTTACTTGGTTTACAAAGGGTCAAACTACAGCTGAACTCAAGCAAAGCAACCGCCTCATTGGCCCTGCAGATCAGTTATTTATAGAAGAAGGTGCGCGCGTAGAAGGCGCCATCTTGAACACCAACGAAGGCCCCATTTACATTGGTAAAAATGCAGAAGTCATGGAGGGCGCACTTTTGCGAGGCCCTTTAGCGCTCTGCGACGGCGCCGTTGTTAAAATGGGAGCCAAAATCTATGGCGCTACCACCGTTGGACCAGAATGCCGTGTGGGTGGCGAAGTAAGCAACAGTCTCTTTCAGGGCTACTCCAACAAAGGGCACGACGGCTTTCTGGGCAACGCGCTCATCGGCGAATGGTGCAATTTAGGTGCAGACACCAACTGTTCCAACCTCAAAAACAACTACGGAAAGGTCAGTACGTATAGTTATGAGGCGCAAGACCAAGTCAAGACCGACCAACTCTTTATGGGGCTCACCATGGGCGACCACAGCAAGTCGGCCATCAATGTTCAGTTCAATACCGCAAGTGTTGTGGGCGTTTGCAGCAACGTATTTTGCAGTCATTTTCCAGAGAAATACATCGCCTCCTTTGAATGGGTCTCCGATGCGGCTAGCGAAAAATACCGCCTAGACAAAGCCATAGAAGCCGCAACTGCCATGATGGCCAGAAGAAAAGTAGCATTTAGCCCAGAAGAGCGCCAAATTTTTGAATTCTTGGCAAACAACTGACTTTTTTGCAGCGTTTCTGTCTTTGGCATGCATCTTGACACCCCACCCGCCTGAAACAATTCTATTATGAGCAATCTCTTTGATCAAGGTTTTTTTGAAGTCTCTGGCTATGACGCCGATGCTGAGTTTATTCCACTCATTACAGCAGAGGAAGAAGAGCACATGAACAAACAAGAATACCCTGAAGAACTCCCTATACTTCCTTTGCGCAACAATGTGCTCTTTCCAGGCGTTGTCATTCCCATTACTGTGGGCCGAGACAAAAGCATCAAACTGATTCAAGAAGCCAATAAAGGCAGTAAAATCATCGGGGTGGTTTCTCAAAAAAACCAAGATGTCGAAGCGCCTCAGTTTGCCGATTTACACCAAGTAGGTACTGTTGCTCAAATTATTCGCTTGCTCAAGATGCCAGATGGCAGCTCAACGGTGATCATTCAAGGCAAGCGCCGCTTTGAAATGTTGCAGGCCACCCAAACAGAACCTTACATGAAGGCCAAGGTTCGTGTCCTGACCGAACAAGCCATCGACAGCGCCAACAAAGAGCTCGAGGTGATGTTCAACACCATCAAAGACCTCGCCCTTCAAATCATTCGCGAAAGCCCCAATATTCCTTCCGAAGCGCAGTTTGCCATCGGCAATATAGACAGTCCTAGCTTTTTGGTCAATTTCATCTCGTCAAATATGAACGCCGATGTCGCCAAAAAGCAAGCCATGCTCGAAGAAATGGACATCAAAAAGCGCGTCATGATGGTACTTGAGCACCTCACCGCAGAAATTCAAGTGCTCGAGATGCGCAACGAGATCCAAAACAAAGTGCGCAAAGACCTCGACAAACAACAGCGCGAGTACTTTTTGCACCAGCAAATGCGCACCATCCAAGACGAGCTCGGCGACAACCCGCAAATCCAAGACGCCCGCGAGCTCGAAAAAAGAGCCCAAGGCAAAAAATGGGATGCACGCATCGCCAAACTTTTCGGCAAAGAACTCGAAAAACTCCAGCGCATGAATCCGCAGGGCGCCGAATACACCGTTCAGCTCAACTACCTCGACCTCTTGCTCGAACTCCCTTGGAATGTCTACAGCAAAGACAAACTCGACCTCAATATCGCCAAGCGCGTGCTCGAGCGCGATCATTTTGGTCTGGAAAAAGTCAAGGAGCGCATTTTGGAATACTTGGCAGTACTCAAGCTCAAAGGCAACATGAAAGCACCAATTTTGTGTTTTTACGGCCCTCCGGGAGTTGGTAAAACTTCTTTAGGTAAGTCGATAGCCGAAGCATTGGGTCGCAAATATGTCCGGATGTCGCTCGGTGGACTTCATGACGAAGCCGAAATCCGCGGACACCGCAAAACCTATATTGGCGCTATGCCAGGCCGCATCATGCAAAACCTCAAGAAAACAGAAACGGCCAACCCTGTTTTTGTCTTGGACGAAATAGACAAACTCGGTCGTAGCAACCACGGCGACCCCTCTTCTGCCCTGCTCGAGGTCCTCGATCCCGAACAAAACGGCAACTTCTACGACAACTACGTCGAAACCGAATTCGATTTATCGAAAGTCTTGTTTATTGCAACGGCCAATAACCTCCAAAGCATCCAAGGCCCCTTGCTCGACCGCATGGAAATCATCGAAGTCAATGGCTACACCCTCGAGGAAAAAATCGAAATTGCCAAAAGACACTTGCTACCCAAGCAAATTGCAGCCCACGGCATACACAAAAACGATATTTCCATCGATAAAAAATTATGGCAACAAATCATTGAGTCCTACACCTTTGAATCTGGTGTGCGCGGCCTAGACAAAATTGTGGCCAAATTGGTGCGCAATCGCGCGCGTCAAATTGCCATGGAAGAAACTTTTGAAGCCAAACTCACCAGTACAGACCTCTTTACCTTTTTAGGAGCGGGCCGCATGCGCACCAAATACGACAACAACGATGTCGCTGGGGTTGTAACGGGCCTTGCCTGGACGGCTGCAGGTGGCGACATCCTCTTTATCGAAAGCCTCATTTCAGAAGGGAACGGCAAGCTGAACCTCACCGGAAATTTGGGCGACGTCATGAAAGAATCTGCCGTGATCGCCCTCGAATACCTCAAAAGCCACCACGAATTACTAGCCCTAGACCCGAAGGTATTTGGCGCCTACAACGTACACATTCACGTGCCAGAAGGCGCAACGCCCAAAGATGGCCCAAGTGCTGGTGTCACCATGCTCACTGCATTGGCTTCGCTATTTACACAGCGCAAAGTCAAGAAGAACCTCGCCATGACCGGCGAAATCACCCTGCGCGGCGATGTCTTACCTGTTGGCGGCATCAAAGAAAAGATTTTAGCGGCCAAAAGAGCAGGCATCAAAGAAATTATCCTGTGTGCCAAAAACAAACAAGACGTCGACGAAATTGCCGCAGACTACCTCAAGGGGCTCTCGATTCATTATGTAGATAAAATGGCCGAAGTATTGCAATTGGCCTTGCTTCAAGAAAAAGTCAGTGCGCCTAAAACACTAACGATTCCAGAGAAAAAGTAATGGCTGGTCAGTATGGTCATGTAGTTGTGTACGATGGCGTTTGCATGCTCTGCAATCGCATGGTTCAATACTTACTCAGAAATGACCAACAGCAACTTCTGACCTTCAGTACTTTTCAGGGTTTGCCCGATGTGATTTCCAAAAATGGTCTTCAATTCCCGTTGGAGGAGAGTATTTCATATTACCGAAAAGCAATGTGGTGGCAGCAAAGCAGTGCGGTACTCATGATTTACAAAGATATTTTTGGACCATGGCATTGGTCTCAGTTGGCCTGGGTTTTTCCGCGCTTTTTGAGAGATTTCATTTACCGCATCATTGCCAAAAACAGATACCGTTGGTTTGGCAAACACGCCCATTGCGT
>JBFYPV010000114.1:0-28724 GCA_041303085.1 Crocinitomicaceae bacterium | reverse complement strand
GTTTTCGGTTCGGGCTACCCCACTTCAACAGGCGCCTACGACGTCAGCTACAATTCCGGTACGGGTTCTTTTCCAATGGATGTCGGGATCACTAAATTCAATGCAAGCGGATCTGCCCTGCTTTACTCCACCTATCTTGGGGGCTCGGGCAATGAAACGCCCCACAGTATTGTCTGTGCGCCAAATGGTGAGCTTTATGTCTATGGCGTCACCTCCTCTACCAATTTTCCGATGGCAGGTCAATCCTATGACAACAGTTTCAATGGCGGGCCGTATCAAATTCAAAACTCCCTTGAGTTCGATGGCTCAGACATCTACATTGCGCGCTTCAACCCGAACGGAACCGCATTATTGTCGTCAACTTACATTGGTGGCACCAGTACAGACGGGCTCAATGCCGTCAGTTTATCTTACAACTACGGCGACCAATTCCGCGGAGAAATTGTTTTAGACGCCAACCAAAATGTCTACGTTTCCAGCACCACTACCTCAACCAATTTCCCCACCCAAAACGGTTTTCAGACTTTATTAAACGGGGCGCAAGATGCGGTTATTTTCAAAATGAATGCAGGCCTCTCCCAATTGATGTGGAGCACCTACTTCGGTGGTAGCGGCGCAGAATCCGGCAATTCCATTACAGTTGGTACCAACGGAAGCGTCTACGTTGCAGGTGGTACTACCTCTAGTTCACTCGCCATCACCGGCGGCCACGACCTCACCTTTAATGGTGGTAGTGCCGATGGTTATGCCCTGCGCATCAATGCGGCGAGTGGCGCGCTGCAATCGGGTACTTACATGGGGCAATCCGAATACGACCAAACCTATTTTGTGCGCACTGACGTAGACAACGCTGTTTATGTTTACGGACAATCCCAATCTTCTTGGGCCATTACACCTGGGTGCTATGGAAACGCTAACTCAGGGCAGTTTTTGCGCAAATACGCCCAAGATTTGTCGGTTACCAACTGGACCACCATGATTGGCGCCGGAACTGGCAACGTAGAAATCTCTCCTACCGCCTTTCTCATTTCTGACTGCTACGACATCTATCTCGCTGGTTGGGGTGGCCAACTCAATCAACTCTACGGGCAGGCCTCGTTTTCAACCACCAATAACTTTCCGGTTACGCTAGATGCCTACCAACTCAATACGAACGGCTCTAATTTTTATGTTGCCGTCCTAGACCAAAACGCAAGTGCGCTCAAATACGCCACTTTTATGGGCGGCATCAGCAGTAGCTCCAATCACGTCGATGGCGGAACTTCCCGCTTTGACAACCAAGGCCGAATCTACCATGCTGTTTGTGGTGCTTGCGGCGGCAATGATTTTGGTTTTACCAGCACACCGGGTTCTTGGTCGCCAACCAATCAGAGTTCCAACTGCAACTTGGCTTGCTTCAAATTTGAACTCAATACGATTGAAGCAATTGCTGCACAACCAGCACCACTCATTTGCATACCGCAAAGCGTCTTCTTTGACAACAACTCACAAAATGCCAACTCGTTTTTCTGGGATTTTGGCGACGGTAACACCTCCAATGCCTATGAGCCTATTCATGCCTACCTCACACCAGGGGTTTACGACGTTTTGCTAGTTGCTTTTGATTCCACAGGTTGCTTTACCCCAGATTCCGTAACAGTTACAGTAAATATTGGCTCATTTACTGCCGGAACCATTCAACCCACAGCAAGTATCTGTGCAGGCGATTCCTATCAATTAGAAGCCTTTGGCGGTAGCACTTATGCTTGGTCTCCGGCAAACGTGCTCGATAACCCAAGCAGCCCTACCCCAACAGCTACAATTTTCAATACCACAACTTTTTCTGTGATCGTTTCGGACTCCTGTGGATCAGACACCTTAACCCTTACCCTTGACGTCAGTATCCCGAGTATCACTTTACCCAACGACACCACTATCTGTATTGGCGAAAGCGTCAACATCAGTGCAACAGCCAGTGGCAACATCAATTGGTCGCCAGGTAATTTTCTAAACACCACCACAGGCGCTAACGTCATTGCCACGCCGCAAAACAACATCACCTACACCGCTACCGTAACCTCAGGAATCGGCTGCACAGCCCAAGACTCCATCAGCATTGAAGTCTTCAACAATCCGCCGCAGCCCCAACTCATCGATAGCGTCAATCTTTGCTACGGAACCAGCATGCCCCTCACGGCAGCAGGAGGCACAAGCTACTTTTGGTATCCGAGCAACAACCTTGTTGGCGCCACCAACCAAACCGTTCAAATTAGCCCTTTGCAAGGTCAATATTACTTCGTAGACGTCACGAATAGCTGCGGCACAGAATCCGACTCCGTTTGGGTCTCCATTTTAACAGCCAATATTACTGCCGGAAATGACACCATTGTTTGCCCAGGCCGACCTGCCAATCTTTGGGCCAGTGGCGCGCTCTATTACGAGTGGAGCCCGAGCGCCAATGGCTCTAGTGCCAACGGCGCGCAAGTGAGTGTTGTGCCACCATTCAACACCACCTACATGGTCGTTGGAACCGACGCACAAGGTTGTCAAGACTCCGCTTATGTGCAGGTCAGTTTATTTCAACCCGCCTTTATAAGTGCTGGTTCAGATATTTTTGCCGTGCAAGGCGATATCATTCAACTCACCGCTGATCCATCAGGCCCTGGCGCCTTTTTGTGGTCACCGCCAGATGAAGTCTCTTGCCCTACTTGCCAATCAACGGTCGTGACACCCAATCAAAATGCCATCTACTCGGTTTATTTTACCGATCAAAATGGCTGCACGGCCCAAAGCCAAGTCAACATATTCTTTGACCCATTCTTTTATGTACCCAATACCTTTACGCCCGACGGCGATATGTTCAATCAGTATTTCAGGGTAATCGGAGGCAATTACCTAGAAGTTGAAGTCAGTATCTATGACCGTTGGGGCGAACTCATTTATGAATTCACCGACCTCAAAGACTACTGGGATGGCAGCTACAATTTTCGACCTTGCCAAGATGGCACCTATACCTGGAAAATCATCTACACCGACTACCAAAACAGAAAAGAAGTCCTGACTGGCCACGTCAATTTGCTGCGCTAAAGCAGATTTGCTGTAACTTTGAGGCATGTCAGTTCAGATACAAGCATTCACCTTTAATGGCTTTCAAGAAAACACCTTTGTTGTTTCAGAGGGGCAAGATGCCGTTATTTTTGATCCGGGTTGCTATACCCGAGCAGAAGAAGCCCAACTCTTTGGTTACATCAATGAAAACGGCCTAGACATCAAGGCTATTCTCTTTACCCACGCCCATATTGACCATATTTTAGGTGCCTCATTTTGCCAAGAACGCTTCAAAGCGCCAGCATATCTGCACGCTGCTGACCAACTCACTTGGGAGTCCGTTAAGAGTTACGCACACGTCTACGGCTTTGAAAATTACAAAGAAATTGAAGCGCCCACTCAAACCCTAACAGACCAACAAACACTCGAATTTGGTGCGCTAAAGTTCAAGGTTTACCATACACCAGGCCATGCGCCAGGTCATGTTGTTTTTTACCACGACAGCGGTTTTGTAATCAATGGAGATGTACTTTTTAAAGGAAGCTTTGGACGCGTAGATTTACCCGGAGGAGATTTAGCCACACTCAAGAAGAGCATTTTTGAGGTCATGTTCCAATTTCCTGAGCACACCACCGTTTATTGCGGTCATGGTGCTGCCACTACAATCGGCGCCGAAAAAACGAGCAATTACATCCTGCAATTCTAAGATGCGCATCGGAATCAATACCAGATCTTTACTTGGTCAAAAACTAGAAGGTTTTGGCAATTACACCCTGGAACTGGTCAAAAGAATTACTGAAAATCAGCCTGAGCACACCTTTATTCTGTACTTTGACCGACCGGTAGACCCGCAGTTTCATTTTGGGCCAAACGTCATTTGCAAAGCGATTTTTCCACCTACAAGACACCCGTTCTTATACGTTATATGGTTTCAGTGGCGCTTGAAAAACGCTATTCGCAAAGACCACCTCGACGTTTTTTGGTCTCCCGACGGCATGTTTCCGCTCGGCATACAAACGCCTGTGCTCGCCACCATACACGACCTCAATTTTGAACATTTTCCGCAAGACCTCCCTAAATGGGTAGCTTGGTATTACAAAAAATACTTTCCTCGCTTTGCGAAAGCTGCTGCGCACATTGTCACTGTTTCCAATACAACCAAAGAAGATATCGTAGCGCGTTATCAAACGCCTGTAGCAAAAATAAGCGTCATCTACAATGGGGTCAATACGCAATACAAACCCATTTCTCATCAAGAAAAAGAAAATATCCAGCAGCAATTAGGCTTCACGGACCCTTACTTTTTATTTGTAGGCTCGCTGCACCCACGCAAAAACATCTATCGCTTGCTTCAGGCATTTCAATTGTTTGCTCAAACAGATAGCACCGTTCAACTCGTGATTGTCGGGGCCGCCATGTGGAAAGACCAATCCTTTGAAATCGAAGCTACTCTTGCCAAGCGCATCCATTTCAAAGGACATATTGAAACAAAAACACTAGCAGCCATCATGGGCGCGGCAACAGCTTTTGTTTACGTTCCTTATTTTGAAGGATTCGGCATGCCTTTGGCCGAAGCCATGGCTACGCATACACCGATTATTGCCGGCGATCAAAGTTGCTTACCCGAAATTGCCGGCCCTGCGGCTTTGTACGTCGATCCGTTTGATGTCAATTCAATTGCAAATGGCATGCACCAACTGAAAAATGATGTAGCTTTGCAAGCCCAATTAGTTGAAGCAGGAAAGCTCCGCGTGCAAGCCTTCGATTGGCATGTAGCCGCTGTGCAAGTTTGGCAAGAAATACAAAAATTGGTCTCGTAGTTCAACGGATAGAATAAGCGTTTCCTAAACGTTTGATCCAGGTTCGATTCCTGGCGAGACCACTTTTTAACGGCAAAGGTCTTCTATTAAACAAGTCACCTCCAACCTCCACCCAGGGCTTTATACATATAAACTTTCCAAGTGAACATGCTGCGCTGGAGTTCCATTAATTCAAATTCTGAGGACAGCACATTCTGTTGGGTAAAGAGCACTTCTAAGTAAGAAGCTCGATTTGAATTAAATAATTCATTAGCTGTTTGTCTAGATTGATTTAAGATTTCTCTTTCTTGTATTTTATTCTCGAGCATTTTCTGTGTCGTATTGATTGCATACAAGCCATTATTGACTTCTGTAAATGCAGCCAAGATTGTCTCTTGGTATGTATAATACGCATCAAGTTGGCTTGCGCTTGCACGCATAAAGTTTGCTTTTAACGCGCCCATATTGATGACCGGAGCCATTAAGTTCCCAAATAAACCATAGGCAATAGATTGAGGAGAACTGAATAAAAAGCGGGTTTTATAAGCTTGATAGCCCAGCGACCCATTGATCGATAAACTTGGATAAAACAGTTTTCTCGCTGCGATCAGATCTGCTTTAGCAGCAAGAATATGTTGCTCAGCTTGACGAATATCAGGACGATTGGCAAGAACTTGTACAGGAATTCCTTCCTTGATCTGCAGTATCAACATCGGGTTATTTTTGAAGGATAAGCGATTAATTCGGCCATCAAAATTTCCAATCAACTTTCGAATTTCATTTTCAGCAAAGACTATTTCTTGTTCAATCTGCAGAAGATTGTTGCCGTAGTTCAAAATCAAGGCCTCAAATTGTTGTATGCTCAATTGAGTTGTTCTTCCTGCACCTTTTTGAGCCCTCAATACTTCGATCAAATTTTTATTAAGTTCAATGTTTTCAGAAAGAATATTCTTCATTTCATCTAAACTGATTAAACTAAAATAGTGTATTGCAACTTGTTCAATGACCCATGTTTTCAGCATGTTTTGGGATTCTTTTGCAGCAAGCAGTCGCGAAAATGCAGCCTGCTTTTGTTGTTTTAATTTGCCCCACACATCGATTTCCCAAGAAGTTTGTAAGCCAAAACTGAAATCATTTAAATTGATGGGGATCAATTCACCATCTCCAATTGGTGTTGTGATGTTCCCTGCTCCATCCATGGTGTGTAATCCAAACTTTCGATTTGAATAACCTACATATGCTCCAACTTTTGGCAACATATTCGTTCTAGCTTCAAGTACATCAGCCTCTAATTGCTGCAATGCCGTATTTGTACGAATCAAGGCTAAATTCTTCGATAAAGCAGTATCGATTAATGCAACCAACAACGAGTCATTAAAGAATGCCTTTGGATCAATTAGGCTAGAATTAACTGAATCTGTATTTGAAGAATTATAAGTTGTTGGAATCGCTGCAAACGTTGGTTCTATGGGTGCAACTAATGATTTACACCCAACAGCTGACATGACGATGATGGATAGTCCAGCTATTTTTATCAATAAATTCATAATTATTAGTTTTCTTCGGTTAATGGAATTCTTTCTTTCAATCTGTTTTTACTGAACTTTTCTGAAATGCTTGCAAAAATGACATAGAGGCCTGGAATGATAATTAATCCGAAAATTGTACCTAAGAGCATTCCTCCAGCGGCAGCTGACCCAATGGTTTTATTACCGACAGCTCCAGCACCTGATGCAAACATTAAGGGAACGAGACCAGCAACAAAAGCGAACGATGTCATTAAAATGGGTCTTAATCGCAATCGGGTTGCTTCAATGGCCGCTTCTATAGGAGTTGTTCCTTGTTTATGCATCATACTTGCAAATTCGATGATCAAAATGGCGTTCTTACCCAAAAGGCCAATCAACATGATAATTGAAACTTGTGCGTATATATTGTTCTCCAATCCAAATAAGTATAAGAAGAAGAACGCCCCAAAAACTCCTGTTGGTAAGGATAGTATAACAGGAAGCGGCAACAGAAAACTCTCATATTGAGCCGCTAAAAGCAAATACACAAAAATTAAACAAATTACAAAAATTCCTATGGCTTCATTTCCCGTAGCAACTTCATCTCTTGTAATACCTGCCCAATCAATGTCATATCCTTTTGGGAGTTTTGTTTTTGCTACCTCTTGAATCGCTGCAATTGCACTTCCAGAACTATATCCTAAAGCAGCTTCACCATTTAATTCAGCTGAAGGATACATGTTATAACGTGTGATTTGGTCAACCCCGTATACTTTTTCAATTGTAGCGAAAGCTGATAAAGGCACCATTTCTTGCCGATCATTTTTCACATACAAATTCAAAACATCCTCCGGTTTTGATCTGTATTCAGGTAATGCTTGAATCATTACTTTATACATTTGACCAAATCGTATGAAATTTGTTGCATACTCACTGCCCAATAATGTTTGTAATGAACTCATTGCATTATTCACAGTAACGCCCTTTTGAGCTGCTTTGTCTTTGTCTATTTTCAATAAAAACTGCGGGTAACTCGCGTCAAAAATGGAGAAAGCAGACCCAATTTCTTGTCGTTCCTCTAGATCTTTTATAAATTGTTTTACAGTTGCTTCCATTTTCTTGAAGTCATTGCCACCCGTTTTATCCAAAAGACGCAATTCAAAACCACTTGCATTTCCATATCCTGGAACAGCAGGAGGCGGAAACATTTCAATTTTTGCGGTTTTAATGGGAGCTGTCTTCTCAGTTAATGTTGCAATGACATCATCTACGGATACTTTTCTGTCTTCCCATTTTTTTAAGTTAATCAAAACCGTTCCGTATGTAGCACCTGTTCCATCACTTAAAATATTTGTTCCCGAAAGTGTTGAGACAGATTCTACTCCTTCTAGTTTTTGAGCTGCAGTTTGTATGGCATTTACAACTTCTTTTGTTCGTTCAAGGGTTGCACCTGGCGGAGTGGTAACGGAAACGTAAAACATACCTTGATCTTCATTTGGAATAAAACTTCCGGGAAGAATTTTACCAAGAATTCCAGTCCCTACAATAAAAGCCATTAATACACCCAGTGTAAAAGTCCGTCGATTGATAAAAATAACTAAGAAGCGTTGATACTTATCGGATAAACCATCGTACCATTTATTGAAGCCATTAAAGAATTTAGCACCGATTCCCTTTTTGACATGACCGTGTCCACTTTTCAATAAGACGGCACACAATGCAGGAGTAAGTGTTAAGGCTGTTACACCTGACAAAACGATTGATATGGCCATAGTTAAAGAAAACTGCTTATAGAATATTCCTACAGGGCCACTCATAAACGCAGTTGGAATAAATACTGCTGACATTACTAATGTAATTGCAATGATTGCTCCTGTAATTTCACGCATTGCAGCTTCAGTTGCACTTCTTGGGGTCATACCTTGCTCAATTTTAGAATGGACGGCCTCGACAACTACAATCGCGTTGTCAATTACAATTCCAATTGCTAACACCAATGCAAATAGGGTAATTAAGTTCAATGAAAAACCTAGCATTTGCATGAAGAAAAAAGTACCGACTAAAGAAACAGGCACTGTCAATGCAGGGATTAAAGTCGATCTGAAATCTTGAAGAAATAGGAAAACGACTAGCGATACTAAAATAAATGCTTCAATCAACGTTTTAATTACTTCATGAACAGATGCATCCAAAAAACGGCTCACATCATAACTGATAGCATAATCCATTCCCTCAATAAATGTATGGCCTTTTAGATCTTCCATTTTTTGTTTTACATTGGCAATTACTTCACTGGCATTTGAACCTGGTAATTGTTTCAGCATTATGGATGCACACGGTTGACCATTTAATTTTGCTTCGACATCGAAATATGTTGTTCCAAACTCTACATCTGCAACGTCCTTGATGCGGAGTATTTGACCATCTTCAGTTGCTTTAATTGGTATATTCTCGTATTCAATTTCTGTGTTGAATTTCCCTGTGTATTTTACAACATATTGAATAGCATAATTCGTTTCTCTATCAGAGTTTTCACCGATTTTTCCAGGAGCTGCTTCTATATTTTGCTCATCGAGGGCCGCATTGATATCATCTGTTGAAACATTATATGCCAACATTTTATCTGGTTTCAACCAAATACGCATCGCATATTCTTTTGCGCCTAGAATATCTGCATACCCAACACCTTTGACCCGTTTAAGCTCTGCAAGAACATTGATATCGGCATAGTTATAAAGAAATTTTTCTGAAAGCGAAGGGTCCTTACTATAAATATTGAGGTACATCAACATTGCATTTTCTTCTTTTGCAATTTTCACCCCATTTTTAATAACTTCCTCTGGTAATTCCCCCATTACTGCAGCAACGCGATTTTGTACATTCACAGCTGCAATATCCGGATCTGTTCCTACTTCAAAAATTACTTGAACAACACCAACGCCATCATTTCCTGCATCCGATGACATGTATTTCATTCCAGGAACACCATTGATTGCACGCTCTAGCGGAACAATTCCTGCTTTTGTAACTGTCTCGGCATTTGCCCCTGTGTATTCAATAGTTACATTTACTTCAGGTGGTGCAACACTTGGAAATTGCGTCATAGGCAAGCCAAACATCGCAAGGCCTCCAAGCAAAGTGATTATGATCGAAATGACGACCGAAAGTATTGGTCGTTTGATAAAAGTCGCTACCATGTCTTAATTTTTAGGTTGGTTCGACTTAATTGTGATTTTTTGTCCTGCTTTCACAAGTTGAACTCCTTCTAAAAGAATTCTATCTGTCTCTTTTAGTCCTTTCGCAATAACATAAGAGTCACCCAAAGAAACGGACGGGTAAATTCTTTTTAACCTTACCGTATTAGTAGCGTCAATCGCGTAAGTATAGTAGTTTTCTTGGATTTCAAATGTTGCACTCATTGGTATAATGATTGCTTTTTTGATATCAAAATTGATGCTTACTTTACCTGAAGATCCGTGCTTAATTATTTTTGAAGGATTGGCAAATTTTGCCCTGAAAGCAATATTACCAGTAGTATTATCTACTTGCCCATCTACAGTTTCAATTTTGCCTTTTTCAGTATGGTATGAATTATCAGCCAAAAGAAGTTTTAGGTTCTTGGTTTGAGAAAGTCCATTGGTTTTCATCAAACCCAAATAGTCAAATTCAGCAACTCGAAAGTAAGCGTAGATTTCTTGATTATCAGAAATGGATGTTAGCATTGTCCCTTCTTCTACCAGGCTGCCTAATTTATTCGGGATTCTATTGATATAGCCCGAAAAAGGCGCTTTTATCTTAGTAAAGGAAACATTTAATTGAGCTCTAGAAATTGTACAAAGTACTTCTTCACAAGTTGCTTCGGCTGCCTCGACTTTTGCTTCAACCGCTTCAACCTCTGGCTTAGAAACAATCTGTTTGGCATATAAACTATTCGTATTGCGGAGTTCGACTTGCAAAGACTTGAGTTCAGCTTGTGCACTTTTTAATTGTGCTTTGGCTCGTTGTAATTCAAGAGTATACTCTTGGGCGCTGATGGAAAAAAGAAGTTGACCCTCCTTAACGAATTCACCTTCATCGACATTAATTTTATCTATAAAGCCATTAATGCGACTGCGAATTTCTACATTTTTGATGGCTTGGATATCTGCTACGTATTCTTTTGTGAATAAGGTATCAGTTTGTACAGGACTTGCTACTGCAAAAGAATCAAGGACTGATTTATTATTTTCTTTAGTGCTACATGACACCATAACAAGCGGTAATGCAATGACCGTTGCCACAATTTTTATTGACATTTTATATAAATTAAATGAATAGATTATTATGTAATTCGCGAAACTGAATTACAATTGAACTGAACGAAATTCTATTATTTAATTTATACTTGCGGCGGCTTTATTAAGCAAAGAAGTGCAGGGCTTTGAAAGTAAACTGTAGTAAACAGAGTGAGGTTCTTTTTGACGTCCGTTATGAAAAAAGAATACAAATGGAAAAACAACTGTTGATAAAATTTAAAATCTACTTTTTTACAAAATCCGCCCTCGTCCTCGAGGTCATGATCGTCGTATTCCACAAAAGCATTTTCAAAACCCAAAAGCTTTTCAATAACTAATTCTGAAATTGATTCTATATCGTTTACCGTTAAATTTTCTGAAACTGCGTCGGAGTGTGGATCGGGAATATCAATACTCAAATTGAAAATCACTAATGAAAGTGCCAACCACAAATAGGGTACAAAATAACTTTGACGCACACGAGTAAGCAATACCAACAGCTTTGTAATTAGAAGTTAAAATAAACGCAACTAATAGTTGTGCACAAAGGTAAATACAAATCTAATTACCTGATTTGAACTCAACTCATTTTTTTGTGATTAGCAATTTATCTATCCGAGGGCCGTCTTTATCGAGCACCTCAAATTCAAGATCATTGATCGTGATTTTGTCGCCAACTTCCGGGATTTCATTTTTCTTAGAGATAAATAGCCCGGCTACAGTAGCGTATGAGTTTTGCTCATCGGTCAGTAAGACGTCAAAGTACTTTTCAAAATCAAAGATAGAATATTGGCCGTCTACCAACCAAGTGTCGTCGGTGCGCTGTACAATTTTGTACTCGTCTTGGTATTGTTCGGTGGACTCGCCTACCAATGCATCAAGCATGTCGTCCATGGTGATGATGCCTTGCACAGAACCGTATTCGTCTACCACAATGCCGTAATGATTGCCTTCGTTTTTAAAGGACTCTAACACTTGATAAGCACTCGTGTTTTCATTGAAGTAGATGGGTTCCTTGATGTAGTTCACAACCTGGAAATCTTGCTCGGTATGGCCACCGAATAGGTCTTTGAGCAAGATGATGCCCGTGATGTCGTCGAGGTCATTGCTCGAGGAAACCGGATACGCGGAGTGCTTTTCTTCGTCTATTTTCTGACGTATTTCTTGCCAAGTTTCGCCTTCTTTAAAAAACACAACCTCGCTGCGGTGGGTGAACAAAGATTTGACTTTGCGATCGCCCAATTCAAATACACGCTCCACGATAGAGTGCTCAATATCTTGGATTTCTCCACCCTGCGCACTCTCTTTTAAAATCGATTTAATTTCCTCTTCTGACACCGCCTGATCGGTAGAATCATTCAAGCCTAAAATCTTTACAAATAAGTTGTTGGTAGCGGTAAGTAACCAAACAAAAGGGCCTGTCATGAAGGCCAATATTTGCATCGGACCCGCCATAAACGTGATGATCTTTTCCGGAAAAGCCATGCCAATGCGCTTAGGAACAAGCTCGCCGAGTACGATCGAAAAATAGGTGATCATGACAACGATGATCCCCGTTGCAAGTTCTTTACTGTATGGTTGGAGAAGTGTGCTGTGGTCCAGTAAAGAAATGAAATCATTGGTGAGGTTCTCGCCAGAATACACCCCCAATAAAATTCCGATGAGCGTAATGCCAATTTGAACAGTAGAAAGAAACCTCGTTGGGTTTTCTGAAAGTTCGAGTGCTTTTTTCGCTTTTTTGTTCCCTCTTTTACCTGCTTTTTCAAGCTTGAATCTTTTAGAGCTCACCAATGCCATTTCTGACATCGAAAAAACACCATTAATGAGCACTAAAAGAATGATAATCAATAATTCCATTCTACGAAATTACACAAATAAAATTCGAGATGGTCCTAGAACGAAGAGTTTCTTACAAATCTAACTTATAGACATCGCTGAGTGTCTCGTTGTCTTTGAGCGTGACGTGTAAATCTCGGATCATGCCGTCGTGGATATCATAAACCCAACCATGCACGTGTATTTCCTGACCTCGCTCCCAAGCCGCCTGAACAATAGATGTTTTACCTAAATCTAGCACCTGCTCAAATACATTCAACTCTACAAAACGATCAAAACGACTTGCTTCATCTGTGATCGCATCAAGTTCCGGACGATGCAGGCGGTATACGTCTTTGATGTGTCTTATCCAGTTGTCTATTAAACCGATGTGCTTATTGGTCATGGCAGCTTGCACACCACCGCAACCATAATGCCCGCATACAATAATGTGCTTAACTTGCAATACATTTACCGCGTAATCAAGTACAGACAACATATTCATGTCGGAATGAACAACCATATTGGCAATGTTGCGGTGTACAAAAACTTCACCCGGCTCGGCTCCAATGATTTCATTAGCTGGCACACGGCTGTCTGCACAACCGATCCAAAGCACCGGCGGTTTCTGACCAATCGATAATTTTTTGAAATATTCAGGGTCTTTAGCAAGTTTACCTGCAACCCATTTCTTGTTATTTTCCAATAACTGATTATAGAACTTTTCCATTTGCTCGTTATTTGACAGTTGACAATTTTAATTTTTTAAATACATACTTAGCCAAAAAGTACAGGACCAGTGCTGATAGTACCCCTGTTAAAAAATCAGTTACAGGAACCATAACTGCGGTATATAACATCATGACAAGTTCAAATTTACCGTGATTTCGTACCTCCCTAATTTCTGAGATCTTGATCATGTTCGTGGCTACCCAGACTAAAATACCTCCAATACATGCCATTGGGACAAGTTCCAAATAATGCGCAAGGTAAAAAGCCATAACCAATTTCAAAACTGCTTTAAAATAACCAGCTAGAGGTGTTTTGGCACCTGCCTTAATGCTTGTTGCTGTGCGAGCCAAAGCTCCGGTACATGGAAATCCTTGTACCAAGGGGGTGAATATTTGTACCATTCCTTGACCAAAAAATTCTTTATCAGGATTAAATGGTGTTTTTTCATTGTGCGCTAAACGATCTGCCATTGAAGAGCATAGAATACTCTCGACACCTGAGACAAAAACTATACTAACCACAAAGTAGATAATATCAATAACAACTCCAGTGGACCAACTAGGCATCATTGGTAATTGTAACTTAAAAAAGTTATTGGGAATAGAACCATACAAATCTCGCACAAGTATTATGTCGCTGTTAGCAAAAACAGTATTGGCAAGTATTGTTGCACTAGCCATGGCAATAACTGGTCCGGGAATAAAGATGGATATCTTGAGTAGATATTTTGCTAATACAAAAGTTAAAACCCCCAGAAATACCGACCAACCATTGATGATATGAAGATTGGAAAAGGATGCAAACAGATTATGAAATAAACCTCCTTTAATGTCTTCGTCCTGACCCAAAAAATCTTTAAAATTTTCTACCCCAAGGATATCCTCAAAATTCGTTAAGGCTATTGAAATTGCAATTCCGACGGTAAACCCAACGATAATTGAATTGGGGACTAATTTAGCGTATTTACCTATGCCAAAAACCCCCAAAATAATCAAAATGATACCAGAAATGATAGAGACAAGCACTAAAAATCCATGTGCAGTTTCAAACGCTCCGCCACTTGCCGGACCATATTTGGCCATGAGTCCTGCAATAATAGGAATAAACGCAGCTGTAGGACCATATACTTGATATTTTGAGCCTCCGAAAGTTCTGCCAATTACACAAGCAAGTGCCCCTGCAATAATCCCGTGTTCAGGACGCATCCCCATCGCCATTGCAAAACCCATCGCCATTGGAATTGCAGTCATTGCGACAATAAGTCCAGCACTAAAATCTTGGTAAGTTACCTTTAACCAGTTCTGCTTATTGAGGTCTTCCCATCGGGAATCAAAAAATGTGAAAAATAATTTTATTCTACCCAACGGGGTAGTAGGGAAATTTGTTCTTGTCATCGTGATTTTATTAATATTTTAGAATTTGTAACCCGAAAAATAGGTCAAGATCGTGCTAAAACAGGAATAAAATCTGGAGGTGAAAAATGAATGAAGATAAAGCCTTGCGGCAAATGCTGACCCGTAAAAAACAAATGCTTTACGGTCTCATGAATTACTTGACTGAATGCAACTTCAGCAAAAGAGACGTTTGAGATAAAAAGATCACTATCTAAATCAAAAAACTTAAAATCTTCTTCTAAATCATTGTTTTCATGTACGTCAATACTCGCTGACATTGAGAAACAAAACAAACTATTCATTGAAGCAATACAAGGTAAGGTGATTTTCAAGGAGAAAACAACCATTGCAAATAAAAACACAACTCTACCCAAGTTTGCCATATGACAAATATAAGGAAAGTTTATGTCAAATGCTTCGCAGAGAAGCGCTCTTCTCTACTATTTGATCACGCCCAGCTCTTTACCAACTTTGATAAAGGCAGCAATAGCTTTGTCGAGGTCGGCTTGGGTATGCGCAGCTGAAATTTGTGTGCGGATACGCGCTTGCCCTTTGGCAACAACTGGGTAAAAGAAGCCAATTGCATAAACACCCTCAGTAAGCAAGCGATTGGCAAACTCTTGAGACAAGGCAGCGTCATAAAGCATAATTGGTACAATTGGAGAACCACCAGGCTTGATGTCAAAACCTGCAGCTACAATGCGTTCTTTAAAATACGCTGTGTTGGCTTCCAAGCGGTCGCGGAGTTCTGTAGTGGCGCTTAACAAATCGAAAACTTTGATAGACGCACCTACAATTGCCGGAGATAGCGAATTGGAAAAAAGATAAGGACGCGAACGCTGACGCAGCATTTCAATCACTTCCTTCTTACCTGTGGTATAACCGCCCATGGCGCCACCTAGCGCTTTGCCGAGCGTACCTGTAACGATATCTACTTTGTCCATGACACCAAAATGCTCTGGGACGCCTCTGCCAGTTTTGCCAATAAAGCCCGCTGAATGACATTCGTCTGTCATGACCATGGCATCGTATTTTTCTGCCAAAGCACATATTTGATCCATTTTAGCGAGATCACCATCCATAGAAAACACACCATCAGTAACAATAATACGGTGTCTTTGTGCTTGTGCAGCTTGTAACTGGGCTTCTAAATCTGCCATATCGGAGTGCTTATAACGGTAACGCGCCGCCTTGCACAAACGAATGCCATCAATAATAGAAGCATGATTCAATTCATCAGAAATGATTGCATCCTCCTCGGTAAAAAGCGGTTCAAAAACACCACCGTTTGCATCAAAAGCAGCTGCATACAAAATAGTGTCTTCAGTTCCATAAAATTCAGCGATTTTGCGCTCTAAGGTCTTATGGATATCCTGTGTGCCACAAATGAAACGAACAGATGACATCCCGTAACCGTGGGTATCCAACGCATCTTTGGCCGCTCCAACTACTTCTGGATGAGAAGAAAGACCTAAATAATTATTTGCACACATGATCACAACTTCTTCACCGGTGCTTACTGTTACATTGGCGCCTTGTGGGGAAGTAATGATTCTCTCTTTTTTGAGCAGTCCGTTTTGTTCAATTTGAACGAGTTCATTGCTCAGATGTGTTTTGATTTGACCGTACATCAGGATTTGATTTTTTTAGATATCAATTGAAATAATAATTTGGCTTCTTTCTCATTGAGTTTTTTGCCAAAGCGCACCTTCTGGTGAAAATAATCGAATTCAAACCGTTCACCGCCATTGATCCAGGGCGAGCTTTCCCAAATAGCTTGAAAACTGCCTTCTTTTGGGATGTCAAATTTTAAATTCTTGATGTTATCAAAGTAATATGGGACTGATTTTCCGAAGTGCAGGAAAGATTTCTTGAGGTAAAAAGCATCGGCGTCTATTCTGATGTATTCTTGGCCACGGATATTCCAAAAGAAACTCATGGTTACGCGCCAGGCGTAATACAACCAGAAAACCAAAAATATCCACAAGATCATTTCTTCTTGACCTTTGAGCTTCATGACATTCAAGGCCCAAATGACGGTGCCGCCTATGGCATACCACATGCCTAGCCAAGCACCCATAATTGCTGAGATCCAGACGTTTTTAGATGGATCAATGACAATAGTTGTTTTGTCTTTTTGATCATTAAAGCTAATGCGATTTCCTATCCACTTCACGCTACAAAATTAAACGAAAAAAGCCCCGCTTTTCAACGGGGCTTTTATAAATTTTATCTTCTTAAAAATGCCAGAGGTTGTGTTCCCAATCGCGGATACTTTCTTTGACTTTCTCAGCTTCATACAAAGCGTCGACACCAAATTTGTAATCCTCGATTTCACGGTCAAACTTATCTGACACGCGGTAAATTGTTGAAGAGAACTTACGCTTCCAGAAGAGGTCATCAAAAGACATCCATAGTGCATCGTTTTGGTCGTTGTAAACATAGTAGTTCACGATTACATTGCGCAACTCGTCAAAATACAACCAGAACATCTCGCGCTCTTCAACGCGCCCTTCGTATTCTTCGAAAGAATTAGATCCAGAACTGAAAAGATAAGGCTTACCTAGCTGATCATAAATGAGTAACTCACCACGCGTTGACAACTCACCTTCTTCAGGCTCGGTGTATGTGTAACGTGCTACCGGTGCAATTGCAATGATACGTTTGTCGAGGACAGAACGCTCTTTGTCAAAATACCAGTCTTCTTTGATGTGATATGCAACAATATTGTTAGAGGGAACAAACATAGAGACTGCATCTTTTCTAACAAGAGAATTAACCGAAGCAAAATTCCACCATTCTTGTAGTTTGTTTTGATCGATCCCGAATAACTCTTCGTAATCAGAATCAGAACGCAAACTATCTAAGTATTCTTGAAGACTTTGGTCTGTTTTGATGATATCCATTGTATCCTCAGAAATCGGACGGTAAATACGCAACTTAGGGCCTAAACCACCAGAAGCCATTAAAGAGTTTACATCTTTGCGGTACTTCTTTACTTCAAAGTAATCGTTTTGTCCTTGGCGTTGAATTGGGTATTTTAAGCTGTAGCCATCTTCTG
Source organism: Crocinitomicaceae bacterium (assembly GCA_041303085.1). Lineage (GTDB taxonomy): Bacteria > Bacteroidota > Bacteroidia > Flavobacteriales_D > Crocinitomicaceae > UBA952. Next base: position 11,114 of record JBFYPV010000114.1, on the reverse strand, counting down.
CATCAGGATAAAACTCACTTGCAACACGGTATACAGTTAAATCACCGAGGAAGATATGACGCATCATGACTGTCCAGAGTGACCAACGGCGCTGATCTTTGTTCCAGGTTGGATCGTCAATTTCGCTAGCGTTGCTCGGACGATACATTGAGCCAGAGGCTAAGTCACCATCAAAAGCATCGTATGGGAAAAAGATATCGTGGTTCATGGTCTCACGCGCATCGATGCGAGAGAACACACGCTTTTGCCATGCTACATCACTAGCACGTACATATTCGTACTCTACTTTTGCACGCACAGGAACCTCTTCTTGAATCGCTACACCATCTACAACTCCACCAGGCAGTGTGTTGTAAGGGCCGCGTTGCGGACGATCTTGAGCGTGAATCGCAAGTGTCAAGACACTAACAAAAACCAACAATACATTTTTCATAATCTCTAATTTTAATTTCCAATTAAGGAATTACCTTCAAAAATCCTGAGGCAGATTCAGGTCCACCTCCACCAGTTCTCTTGTAGGTTACCTCAACTGCAACACGTTTTCCAGCTTTAACTTTTGCAAGAGCAGAAGCAGGAACGCGGTCTCCACTGAAAGGTATTTCGTCGTTACCAACGATAACTGAGCCACCAATAACGGTGAACCCAACACCAGTGAACGGACTGCCAGCTCCGAGAGAAACTACCGCTTTGAAACCTGTCGTTTTGGAGATGGTTGTACCTTGTAACTCTGCTTTAGGGAAAGGTTTCACTTTGTACTTGAATTTACCGAAAGATTTAGACTTACCATCTTTGTCTTTACCATTCAAAGTAATCGTTACAAACTTTGATGCCCCAGTTACGTTGACATAATAACCATCATACTTATTGCCTTCTGCGTCGGTCCATGAAGCTTTGGTAGCAGTGCCACCGTCTACTGCAATTGAAGAACTCACCGCACCAGCAACTACTGGTACCACTTTGTTATTCCAACCTTTGTACAAGACACTCATTTCAGGAAGTGAAATAGAACCTTGCGCTTTAACGATCGCTACTTTCCATTCCCAATCTCTATTGTATGGAACTCCAGATTTGTTGACAATCGTAACCGTACCATTTACTTTCATGTCGGTCATGCCGGCTTTCATTTTGATGCGGCCAATACCTTCTTTGATTTCAACATTACCAGTACTTGAAGTGACACCTGGATTTTTGTCAGAGTCATAAGCTGCCATGGTGACAAGCAATTCAATTTCTTCACCAGCGGTAGCAACACCAGGGCCGCTAACCAATTGTTGAATTTTGTTGAATGAGAATTCACCTGTAGTAACTTTAGACTTGAGCAAGTTCACTGCTTTGGCACGAGCTGCCAAAATTTCGTTTTGCATAGAGCTCAAAGAAGCCAAAGCACCAACCAATGGAGCGTGGTCAAAAGTACGACCTAACCAGTGGATGTTTTTTGCTTCGTGGTGATCTGCAAACTCTTGTTTTGTCAACTCTTGGTAAATAGAAACAAGTGCTTCTAAATCTTCAGGATTTACCTTGTTACCAGGTGCGTTGAACATTTTGGTAATTTGCTTCTCAAGATCTTGGAAATCAGCATAAGCATTGATTTCTTTCACTTTGAGTTTCCAAGTATTCTTTTCACCTTCTTTGTAGTTACCAGCGGTTTCTACAATAGAAGAGCGAAGTCCTTTGAACATTTCCCAAAGTTTCTTTCCTTTTTTGGTTGGATCCACTTTAGAGATTTCAGAACCAACGATTTCGTGCATTGGCACGTCAAAGTTGTCTTTAGTCTGAATAGCTTGCAAATACAAACGAGCAGGAAGAAGCGGTGTTTTTGGATCATATTTTTTCCAAATAATGCTCTCTTTATCGTTCATCTTGGCAGTCTTGACCTTTTCTGGACCTTCAACTTTTCCAATCAATTCGATTTTAAGCTCATCTACATACTTGATAAAATCTCCAACATTTTTGTCGATTTTATCAATCATGCCAAGATACTTCTTGATTTTCTCAGCCTTCGCGCGTCCGGCTTCGTCTTTGGTTACACTGCTAAGCTCTTCGATAAGAGATCCTTTTGCAGTTTGCCCACGTTCATATTGTGTTATACTTCCTCGTTGAATGTTGTCTTCGATGGCTACAAAAGCATCGAGAATTTGCTTAGACACGTTCAACGCAAGAAGTGCAGTCAATACCAAGTACATGAGACCGATCATCTTCTGTCTTGGGGTTTCCTTACCACCTGCCATTTTCTTTAATTTTTAATTTGTTACTACTAAATAAATATTTAAAGAAAGGGATTAACCTCTCATCGCACGCAACATGTTACCATATACGTTGTTCAAATCAGTGAGATTTTGAGACAACATGGCCATGTTTTCACGGTAAGAAGCCGTATCTTTTGCAGAAGCGGAAAGGTCTGCCATAATTGATTTGATGTTATCTTGCAAGCTGCTCATTTGTTGCATGCTTTCTAGATAATCTTGTGAAGACTTCAATTGAAGTTCGTAAACATTGTTAAGTGCACCTAGGTTTTGACCCAATTTTTGCATTTCGGCACCAAAGTTTCCTTGACCTTCACCTGCGATACCAGCAATAGCGTTTGCTGATGAAGCGTATTGCTCAGTCAATTTATTCAAGCCTTCAGATGCAGTTTCTAAGCTCTTCACGTAAGAGTCAGTTGCTCCGGCTGCAGTTGAAATAGCACCGAGTGATTTAGCGTTGTCGGCGAGATTAGACATACCGTCTTTCAATTTAGCCAACAAAGATTGGTCGATACCTGCTTTGTCCAACTCTTTAGCAAGTTGGTCAGCAGCACCGCCACCACCCATTCCACCTTTTTTCAAGAGTGGTAACAAACGGTTTTCGTCATTATTTTCTTCAACACCTAATTCAGGGAATACACGTGTCCAATCTACTTCTTCATGGAGTGGTTCCATGGCAATAAACGCAAAGATCAAGGCTTCAGTAATCAAACCAACGATCAACATTTGGTCAGCTCCAGGCCAGTGCATGATTTTAAATAGTGCACCAAGGATGACCACGGAGGCACCGTATCCGGTTACATACTTCGTAATTAATTTGTACTTGCGCGAAGCAAAAAATCCACCATTACCACTCATAATTTTTGTTTTTAAGAATTAAGAAATTAATTGAATTATAGTTTATAGTTTAGTTTAGGATAATATCTGTTTGAATCTCTTCACCGTTTTCTTGCTCGATGTCCTTACCTCCACGACCTAGGTGCGTCATGGTGTTGCGGAAACCGATATAGCTTTTAGCGGTATCTTGATATTCATAAGTACGCGTTGCATTCATAAGGTAGTAGCCGATGTCTTTCCAAGAACCACCGCGCAGCACTTTGCGTTTTTTAACTGGTGCTTCGCCGTCTTTGGCATCGTACTCGAAGTCTTGAGCCATGTCGTGGGCAAACTCGTAGGTAGACTCGTCGTAGGCAGTTGAACACCACTCTGCGACGTTACCTGCCATACAGTAGAGACCGAAACCATTTGGATTGTAGCTATATACTTTTACAGTGTAGAAACCACCGTCTTCGAAGTAGCGACCACGCATTGGCTTAAAGTTAGCCAAGAAACAACCACTTGAGTTTCTGATGTAAGGACCACCCCAAGGATATTGCATGTTGTCGAGGTCACCTCTTGCACCGCGCTCCCACTCAGATTCTGTAGGTAAACGGAAGTCATTTACAAAAAGGTCTCCGTTTGACTGCAACCAAGAATGGAAGATTTGTGTACGCCATACAGAAAATGCTTTCGCTTGTGACCAAGTAACACCCACTACTGGATAGTTATCGTAGGCTGTGTTCCAGAAATAGTTTTGGGTCATTGCTGACTTGTTGGCATACGTAAAGTCTCTCACCCAGCATAGTGTATCAGGGTAGATGTTGATGCGCTCTTTGATGATGAAACGCGAACGATCTGAATGCCCTCTGATGGCATTGTGAGAACCTTTACTGTTCGTGAAACCAAGATCTAGATCTTGACCTGGATTCTGCAAAATGGTACCGCGTAAAGAGTTGGTATCGTTGAGTTTGCTGAATTCAGACCACTGCTCAGTGTAACCAGTGGTGTCAACCCAAACTTTGTTGGTGTTTTGATCCATGGTCATTAGTGTAGAGCGGTGGAGGTCGTTAGACTTATAGTCTTTACCAAGTGGTTCACGACGTGAGCGCTGATAAAGTGTGTTTTCAGCTTCTTTGTCTAGGCTATCGTAAGCAAATGTTTTACGTGCATCGATAGACTTCGTGATGATTTTACCGCGGCGAGCTGCTTCTTTGTAGTCGATCCAGTAGTAATCGAAATAAAGCAAGCGCGTATCGATTTCGCGGCGATTGTAGAAACGCTCTGCCTCGCTAAGATACATATCAGAAAGCATGAATGCCACTTCTGGATCTTCGTAGTCTACTGGCTCTAACCAGTTTAGCGTAAAGTATTTGCGATTTTCTACGCGACCACCTTGATTGTATTTCGTCTTGGTAGACGCGCCTTTTGCACTTGTTTTGTCTGGTGCATTTTTCTTGGCTGAACCGCTGTACATTTGGAAAATACCGCGAAGGTCGTCGTCAGTCATGACCACATCGAATTTTTCTTCGGGGCCACCTGCAATACCGTACTTCTTTTGGTCGTATTGGAAACCGTTGACTAATTTTTTGCCTTTACCTTTAGATTTGTCGTAGCTGCCCAACATAGTCATGATGGTTTTGTCTACTTCTGCTCCGTTGGTAGAATCCATGAACAATTGGAATGGCGTATTGCCACCCTGTAGGTCTGAGCCCATGGCCATTAGCGTTCTGTAAGGCTCCTTAAAGAAGTTATCTGGGATATTCACCCAACGCTCCGCTTCTTCGTCGTAGCTACGGCGATACAATTTTTCACGTGCGATGGAGTCGCGGACCCAGTGCACAAATTGACGGTATTCGTTGTTAGAAATTTCGGTTGCGTCCATGTAGAAAGCAGGAACCGATACGGTACGCTTGCGCGCCGTATGGAAGCCCATGATGTCTTCGTCGTCTTCACCGGCCTGATAAGCGCCAGAAGGCACGTAAACCATGCCAAGTGGGACTTTTCCAGGGCCGAGGACGTCTGGATACCAGGTGTCTCTACCACTCACACCTACTAAATTCCCTTCGATGTCGCTACAAGCGTACATGAAGCTAAGAACAAAGAGAAAACTTAAATACTTTTTCATTCGTTTGTTTTTGGTTCTGACCTACTCCCAAGTAACTTGCTACAGGTATAATTTCGGGTATAACGTAAGAACAATATAAATGGTTACACTTTTTCCTCTTATAACCAACGAGGGTGTCTTGCTTTCGTTTTTGGAGGCGGCGGCAAGAAGTAACAATATTTAACCATCATTTCGTGTGAACCACGAGAAATGCTAGCTAATTTATTGATATTAAGATCGTATGAATAGCCGAAGTTGAAGTTAGGAATTGGTGAGTAACCAACCATAACCGCAACAGCGTCTGATGTTCTGAAGGTAAGGCCTCCGTATGCAGGATTGCCACCAAGTTCCATCATGTAACGTGCGTTCAAGTCAACAGAAAATTTGATGAGATCTGTACGGACGAGCATTTGGGCGTCGATGTTGTTGCCGGTTCCAAAAGCGTCTTTAAATATATAACCACCCATTAAGTAGTAGTGACGCGCTGTTTGAAAAGAGAGCGCCAAGTTAGTTGGGTCAGCGGCTAAATCAGATTCGGATAGGTGGGTTGTAGAAATACCAGCGTAGTAGTTTTTAGCCTGGAAATACAAACCAAAGTTCGCGTCAAAAGATGTTGCAGCAAAACCTGTTGGCAAAGATGGGTCGTTAGGAGTTGTGGGTGGAACCCAAACTGGATCCATGCCGTAGTTCATGATGCCAAGACCTACACCTACACCAAGAACGCCTATTCTACCAATTTGTATTGGATAAGAATAATTGAGTAATACGGTGTTTTGACGAGAGAAACCAATGGCATCGTGGTAGAAATTGACACCTACGCCACCAGGAAAAAATCGGGAAAGGTTAGATTCAACGTTGAGCACAGCTGAATTTGGCGCGCCATTTACTTTATCCCATTGGTTGCGGTAGATGGATGTAGCACAAATTCCGTTGTACATGTCAATACCTGTTTTACCAGGATTGAGGCTCATTTTGTCAAACATGAAGTGTGTGACAAGCTTATCTTGTTGTGCGTAGGACGTAAACAACAAAACAGAAAAAGCAGCAGTTAGTAGTCTGTTATTCAATAGCATAAGCTTAGTTTAGCATGTGTAAAACAGCCGCATTTTCATAGAATACGACAATTTCAAGGTGCTAAAGTAAAGAATTCTAATGGAAAATAAAAGGCTTTTTAATAAAAAGCTTAGCCTAATTTCTGATAGGTCTTCCACCATAAATCTGGAAGTTCATTTTTCATGGCGTTGTCGTAGTCTGACTTATTGCAAGGGACCATGTGGTGGCGCTCATAGCGCGTTCCGCTTTGTGGCGGGTAAGGAACTTCCATCCACCAACGAGCAGACTTATTGCTTTTGTAGAAAATGAGCTCGCGCGAAACCTCATCCATGAAAACTGTGAATTTGGTATAATCTGCCTTGCTTCCGAAAGGAAAATCGCCAACGCGTGCGAAATAGCCTTGGATAAAATACCAAATGGCTTCTGCTAGCAGACTGCCGCCAATGGGACTCAGCGCTTGCTCAGTAAAAAAGCCAATGCTTGTGACCTTATCAGAAATACCCGCATATTTCGCGATTTGGCAAAGTTGTACGGCACTAAAACCGTTTGGCGCGCCTTGGGTAGCGCCTATTTCGCTTGCTTTAACGGCTCCAAGATCAATGCTGATGATGTCTGCATTGCGCAAATGAGGTTCAGCCAAACGAAAGTCTTGGTTGAACTCACCCAAGCGGCAAATATCGAAAAATAGCTTTTCAAAGAGATCGTGCTCTGCAGGCGCGGCATAAGGTTGCTGCAAACCCACAACGGCATGATTGAATAAGTAGCACGGACGCTGCAGCAGCATATGACTTAAAAAGTTTGTCGAATGCAAAGCTTGTTCTGCACTGCCGATATCGAGACTGCGGTCGATGCTACAGGTATTGACGAGTTGTTCTAGTTTTTCATAGCCTTGATAAATAGCCATGGTGAGGTCTTGACTACCGCCAATAACAATCGGAATAATGTTGTTTTTAACCAGTTCACTGACAACATTGGATAGTGCAAAGTAAGTGTCTTCAATGGTAGCTCCTGGCTTGATCTCACCTAAATCATAAATTGGTTTATCCCAATTGGCTTCTGGGTGCAATTGATAAAATGCAGCTCGAAAGGACGAAGTAGCCAACTGGTCTTGTTCAGCCCCTCTGTATTCAGGGACGCTGATCAGGGCGCAAGCCGGGCCTTTGAGTGTCGGAAAGGAATCTTGAAATGCCTCGAGGTGATTGCCAAGTTGCGTTTCTTCAAAAGCAAAATCCTTTGAAACCGGCTGAAAATAGATAGATAAATCAGTCATTATGGAAGGATTTTAGCGATGTCCGGCTTAAAGTAAAGTTCCGACTTCAAGACCTTGCCGTCTTCGCGGTAGATAGGCTTGCCATTGGCGTCTAGCTTACTCATATTAGAGCGCTGGATTTCTTCAAATACCTCTGTTATTTTGTGCTGTAGACCGTGGCGCAAAATGGTGCCGCACAAGATATAAAGTTGGTCGCCAAGTGCATCTGCGATTTCAACTAAATCACCGCTTTGAGCCGCCTCTAGATATTCTTCGTTTTCTTCCTTCATGAGGTCAAAGCGAAGTTGGACATCAGCAGCGGTCAGTTGCGCTGTAGGCTGGGTATTATTTTGAATACCAAAAGCATCGTGGAATTGAGCAACGGCTCCGATAATTTCTTTGAATTCCATTTGTTAATAATTCAGGAGTTTGGAAATTGCGTCAGCTACTTTTTGCGCATTGGGCAACATGGCAGCTTCAAGGGTAGAGTTAAGTGGAATAGCTGGTGCATCGACAGACGCAACGATGGATATAGGGGCATCGAGATGCTGGAAACAAGATTGCTGAAGTCTTCCGGCGATACCTAGCGTGAAAGAATTTTCTGTGGATTCTTCTGTCACCAAAAGGATTTTGCCGTGGCGCGCGCAGAGCGACTCCATTGCTGGAATATCGAGCGGGTTTATCGTGCGCAGATCTAAAATTTCAATTTGACCTTCAAATTCTTTGGCGGCCTCTAAGCTCCAGTACACGCCTCTTCCGTAGGTGATAATACCCATTGATTCACTATTTTGAATAGCTTCTTGATTCGCTTCTTGAACAATTCTCGCTTTTCCGATAGGAACAACATAATCGGCACTTGGCTCGATGCTCATGGCGCCTTCGGTTCCGGGAATTTTGGACCAATACAGGCCTTTGTGTTCGAGAATAACGACCGGATTCGGATCGTAGAACGCCGCTTTAAGCAAGCCTTTCAAGTCGGCACCGGTAGAAGGATACACAACTTTGATACCGCGGATATTTGCCAAGACAGATTCTACACTAGAGGAATGGTAAGGACCGCCTGACCCGTAGGCTCCAATTGGAACACGAATGACGCAGCTCACAGGCCATTTGCCATTGGAAAGGTAATTAGAGCGCGATACTTCTGTAAAGAGCTGATTGAGCCCCGGCCAGATGTAGTCGGCGAATTGCACTTCTACAATTGGTTTGAGCCCGACTGCAGACATCCCAACGGTTGAGCCAATGATGTACGCCTCTTGAATAGGTGTATTGAAAACGCGGTCGTCGCCAAAGGTTTGGGCGAGGGTTGCGGCTTCTCTGAACACGCCTCCTAGCCTACCGCCCACATCTTGACCGTACAGCAGCGCTTCGGGATGCGCCTCCATGATTTCGCGCATGGCAAAAAGCGCGGAGTCTACCATGACTGTTTTCTTTTTACCCGCAGGTTCGCGCTCGCCATTTTCAGCGGTAATTGGCGTTGGGGCAAAAATATGGTCTTGAATTGAGCTTGGATCAGGGTCTGGAGCGTTGAGCGCGGCATCATAGGCCGCATCTACTTCTTTTCTAACTTTTGCTTCTAGATTGATGAACTCGGCCAAACGGACGTCTTGCTGCTCCAATGCGGCCCGCAATTTTGGATAGGGGTCTGCTTTGGCGGCTTCTTCGAGGTCGTCGCGGTACCATTCCTTGCGCACACCTGAGGTGTGATGGCCAAGCAAAGGTACTTTGGCGTGAATGAGAAACGGACGGCGCTCCGCACGAACGGTGGCAATGACTTCTTCGACAGTTTGATAACAAGACCAAAAATCGGTGCCGTCTATGGTTCGGGCTTCTATGCCATGAAAACCTTTGATGTATTCCGAAATATCTTGCGCGCGTGTTTCTTTGGCATTGGCTGAGATGTCCCAACCGTTGTCTTGCACCAAATAAATGATCGGGTACTGTTTGAGCGCAGCCATTTGGAAGGCCTCAGAGACCTCTCCTTCTGTGCAAGAGGCATCGCCGAGCGAACAAACCACTACCGGTGCATCTGCAGCGCTCCAAGTAGCTTGGCCCGTTTTTTCTTTATATTGGATGCCCATGGCAATGCCGGTTGTGGGAATGGCTTGCATGCCCGTTGCCGAGGATTGATGCGGAATTTTAGGTTGATCCGGACGATTCAATGAAGGATGCGAATAGTACGTGCGGCCACCGGAAAAAGGATCGTCTTTTTTGGCAAACACCTGCAGCATGAGTTCTTCTGGCTTCATGCCGATTCCGAGTAGAATGCTGTCGTCGCGGTAATACGGCGACACCCAGTCTTGGGGCTGCAATTGCATCCCTATTGCCAACTGAATGGCTTCATGACCACGGGAGGTTGCGTGCACGTATTTGGCAGTTACTTCTTTGTTTGCCTCGTATTTTTCAGCCATGGTTTTGGCGGTGCACATGAGTTCAAATGCACGCCAACTCAGGTCTTTTTGCTTTGCTTTTGACATTTCGTTGATTCAATTCGACAAATATAAGCATTGCGCTTACAACTCATCCTTGTTTTGATTCTTGTGGACTTTGGTATTTTTGTGAAAAAAATCGAGATGCTCGGACTGAAAATGGCCACAGACCCAAGATGGGTTCGTATTGTTGAGAAAAACATTGAAGAAATCTTAATTGACCACGCCTACTGTGAGCAAAAAGCGGCGAGCAACGCCATCTCGATGATTGTCACCTATCCGCAATATCCTGATCTGGTCGAGGCGATGTGTGCCATTTGCAAGGAGGAAATGGAACACTTTGAAATGGTCCACCAAAAACTCAAAGAGCGTGGCCTGCAACTCGGATTTGAGCGCAAAGATCCGTATGTCAATGATTTGGCACTTTACCTCAAGCACGGCAAAAGAAATAGCACCCCGGCAGGCGTTTTTGTCAATAAAATGCTTTTTGCAGCCATGATTGAAGCACGCAGTTGCGAGCGCTTTAAAATTTTGTCCGAAGAAATTGCCGATGCCGACCTGCGCCAATTTTACAGATCTCTAATGGAAAGCGAGGCGCGTCATTACACTACATTTTTGGGATTTGCGCGCAAATACGGGCAAGGAATCGATGTAGACGCCGCGTGGAAAGACTTCCTGGAATTTGAAGCCCAACTCATGAAAAGTTATGGCCAAAAAGAAACGATGCACGGTTAGGTGCATCGTTTGCAAATTTGGCGGTGTCAGTGGGTAACTTAAAACGAGAGTAAAATTCCTGCATTCACACCGCGCACCTTCGGAGTAGATCCTTCGTTAAAGATGTCCGATAGGCCGTAAGTCATGTACAAACTCCAGTCTCCGTAACCAACGGTTGCCATTAGGCTCGCTTGGAAAGGATTGAATTGGAAGTCGTCTTTGGTTTTGTCTTTGTTTTTCTTGCCGTCGGCCTCCCATTTTTGCATTTGGCGCGCATCTACGCGGATACCGCCTACAACGCCTGCTGAGATATTCCAGGCCTGATTTGGATTTTTGCTGGTTGAAATCTGCAACAAAAGCGGCGCTTGCAAATAAGTGGAGCTCAATACGTTTTTAGCGTAATTGACACCTGTTACATTAGCCACTAAGGTATCGTTGACGACGTTGAAATCGTAGTCGCCTTTGATGGAATAACGGTTCCAATTGAGACCCAAGCCCGTGAC
>JBFYPV010000113.1:0-12207 GCA_041303085.1 Crocinitomicaceae bacterium | reverse complement strand
CGCGCCGAAATGGCTTCGTTGCGGTACACGCGGCCCGGAGAAATGGTTCTGATTGGGGGTGCTTGGTCTTCCATAACGCGTACTTGAACGCTACTTGTGTGCGTGCGCAGCGCGAGCTCGTTTTCCCCTTTTGAAATAAAGAAGGTGTCTTGCATGTCGCGGGCAGGGTGCTCTGGCGGAAAGTTGAGCGCACTGAAATTGTGCCAGTCGTCTTCAATTTCTGGACCTTCAGACACCACAAAACCAACACGGTTGAATATTTCGATGATTTCACGGCGGATCAGCGAAAGCGGATGATGCGCACCGATTTTAGGGTCGCCAGCGGGTCTGCTGAGGTCTTCGGCAGCGCTGGTGGTTTGGGTTTGGGTTAAAGCTGCTTTGGCTTCGTGGTAGATTTGTTCGGCGCGTTCTTTGAGCGCATTGACCTGCTGACCATAAGCGCGCTTTTGGTCGTTGGGAATGTCTTTAATGGCGGCATACAAATCTTTGAGTACGTTCTTTGAACCCAAAAAACGGATGCGGAATTGTTCGAGCGCTTGTTCGTCTTGGAGCTGAACTTGATTTAATTCGAGAGATAAAACTTCAATATTCATTTTTAAGCGGTTCTGTTGTAACCTTTTGACCCTTCTTGTTGTTTAACAACGAAAAATCTTGGTCTTCATGCAAATGTACAAGAAAAAAAAGCTGAACACTATCGCTGCCACTGCATTTCTATCGCTGCTTGCTTTGGTGTTTTTTTTGGTGTCCTGTAAAGAAACGCCACCCACTACCCTAGAGGTCACGGTGGTCACGGCAAATGGCACCATACTTCCCGACGCCAAGGTGTGGCTTGTGGCAGAGCCTACCGACACCGCACACAATCCGATTGCCGTGCAAGACAGCTCGGTGTCAAACGCTTCAGGCAAAGCGTATTTTGACCTCAGTTCATTTTACAAACCAGGGCAAATCGGCGTGATGCAAATCAAAGTCAAGGGCTTTTATTTTGGCCTCACCGGCGAGGCACTTGCAGAAATTACGGAACAAGAACGCAATCAAGTACTGCTTCAAATACAATAAACAGCACTTTCGAAGTTTTAAAATTCAAAAATTAAAATGTAAATTTGAAACATTCAAAACCTATGAAAACTATACTAACCAGCTTTTTTGCGCTTTCACTGCTCTTCATTTTGGGCGGCTGCGAGCCTACAGACCCAGCTATTATTAAGGTCTTTGTCCGCTCTTCTTCTAATCAGCTCATCGACGGCGCTAAGGTCATTATCATCGCTGACCAACAATCTACGCCCGCTACTTTGGCATACGTAGACACCACTTTTACCAATTCTTCCGGATTTACGTCCTTTGACATGGATCCATATTTCTCCGTAGCAGGCGAAAGCAACAAAACGGGTTATTTTGACATCATCGTCAAATACAACAACAAAATAGCTTACGGCTATACCCGCGCTAAAGTGCACACCACCGCTGTCGAGACCATCTACTTACCCAACTAATCACCATGAAAAAGATTCTTTTATTTGCTGTTGCAGCTACGACACTTGTCTCTTTAAGTGCCTGTCGTAAAAAAATGGATACCGTTGCGCATATCTATGTCAAAGACGAAGCCAACGCAAGTGTTTCAAACGCCATGGTTGTATTGTACGGCACCAATACCCAACAAACGCCGCAACAAGTGGCTGTATTTGACACCGCGTACACCAACGCAAATGGCCTTGCTACTTTCAACTACAACGAATTGTATCAATTAGGTCAGGCAGGTGTAGCTGTACTTGATATCAAAGCACAAAAAGGCAACAAAACTGGACAAGGCATCATCAAAATTGAGGCCGAAAAAGTAAACGAAGAAACCGTTTTCATCCAGCCGTAAGCTTTTTAAGCTACAATTCTTCTGACCAAATTCTGATCTGCACCTATAATTTCTTGTAGGTCTAAAAAGCATTGTACGCTAGTCGGGAACTTTATTTCGTATTCGGTAATAAAGCCGAGCTCAAATCTGCACATGTACTCGCTCACTTCAATGCCTGCTGTTTTTTGCAGCTTGGATACCACGCCATTGAGCTGAGACATCTTAATGACCAACTTAGATTCATAGACTAAAATGTCATCTTGCATGAGTCCTACTAGTGTGACCTCTGCGTCTTGGTTGTTGAACCAAATGTGTTGAATTGCAAATTTCTTATTCATGGCGTTTCGTTTTGATGATACAAAGTTCAGTAAGTACATCGTAAACAATTTACGTTCTTCTTTTCATTGCTCATTTCCGGAATAAATCCTTAATTTTACTGCATGTCTGAGGACCAACCAATGTCATTTTTAGATCATCTAGAAGAACTCCGCTGGCGCTTGCTCAGGGCCGCCGTGGCAGTGATCATCTTTTCGGTCGTGATTTGGATCTACCAACGAGAAATCATGGAGAATGTCTTTCTCAACATGGTAGACCCACACTTCATCACCTTCGAACTTCTTTGCAAATACCTTGGCGTTTGCGTAGATCAGATCAACGTAGATTTCCAAAGCACCACACTCGCCGGTCAATTTTCTTATGCGCTCATGATGAGTATTATGGGTGGGGTCGTGTTGGCATTCCCGTATATATTTTATCAACTCTGGGCTTTTATCAAGCCGGGGCTCAAAGGCAATGAAAAAAACATGGCAAAAGGCATTGTTTTTTATGTCAGTTTGCTTTTTTTCTTGGGCATTCTCTTCGGTTATTATGTAGTGGCGCCATTGAGCGTTCAATTCTTTGGGGCTTTTCAGATCACCCCCGAAATCAAAACCGACGTGACAATCGCTTCCTACATGAGCACCATTCTCTCCACAGTTTTTTACACTGGCTTGTTCTTCTTGTTTCCGATTGTCACCTTTCTCTTAGTTAAAATCGGGCTCTTTACACCAGACTTCCTCATCAAATACCGCAAGCACGCCATTGTAGTGATCCTCATCTTGGCGGCTGTGATTACCCCGCCAGACGTCATTTCTCAGGTTATTGTGACCATTCCGATTTACTTACTTTTTGAGGTGAGTATTTTAGTGGCCAAACGGGTTGTGAAGCAAGAAAAAGAAACATAAAAATGAAACTTCGAACCCTTGATATCTGTAAATCTTACCGTGGTCGGGCGGTGGTCAATGGCGTGAGCGTTGAGGTCAATCAAGGAGAAATTGTAGGCTTACTTGGGCCAAACGGCGCTGGCAAAACCACATCTTTTTACATGATGGTGGGCTTGGTCAAGCCAGATACCGGGCAAGTTTTTCTCGACGACATCGAAATCACCAAATTGCCCATGTACAAAAGAGCGCAGCTGGGTCTCGGTTATTTACCTCAAGAAGTTTCGGTTTTTCGCAAGCTCAGCGTGGAAGACAACATTATGGCTATTTTGGAAATGGGCCCGCTCAATAAAGCCGACCGCGAAGCCAAATTGGAACGCCTCCTCTCCGAATTCAGCCTTACGCATGTGCGCAAAAACCTTGGCGACCGACTTTCAGGTGGCGAAAAACGACGCACTGAAATTGCGCGTGCGCTCGCTACCGATCCCAAATTTGTGTTGCTAGACGAACCCTTTGCCGGTGTAGACCCAATTGCTGTAGAAGACATCCAAGCCATCGTTTCTGAACTTAAAAAACGCAATATTGGCATCTTAATTACCGACCACAACGTTCAAGAGACACTCTCTATCACTGACCGCGCTTACCTTTTATTTGAAGGAAAAATCTTGAAATCTGGAAGCGCTGAAGAATTAGCTGCAGACGAACAAGTCAGAAAAGTATACTTAGGACAAAATTTTGTCTTGAGACGCGCGGAGTAACCTAGCGCAACAAATGCACCACGCCTTCGCGCTGTCTGCGGATATACGGCTCATGACAAGGCCTGAACTTCAAGACATAATTATACAAACCATCTTGGCACGGCAGTCCGTTGTAGGTGCCATCCCAGCCCTCTGCGGCATTTTGACTCACAAATACACGCTCACCCCAGCGGTTGAATATCTCTAAAGACCAATCCGTAACCCCGAAGTCAGTCACGACTTTAAAAACCTCATTGCGTCCGTTTCCGTCCGGAATAAAGGTATTGGGCGCGTAAATACTAAATGGTTCCACTTCTATGCTCGCATAGGCGGTATCTGTGCAACCAAATTGATTCGACACAACCTGCATTGGGTAGTCTGTGCCGCCGGTCTGATACGCATGGACAAAATTAGCAGTAGTGTATTGCACACTGCGGTCCTCGACAAAATACTGATAACTTACGGCGTCAATGGAAAGGTCCGTAAAGACCGCTTCGTTCTGACAAACATCGACGCGGTCCGGACTAACAGAAAAGCCTGCCTGCGGTGAAGGATGCACGGTAACGAGGTCTTGCTGCGCCATAAATAAAGTATCTAGACAACCGAATTGCTCGATGAGTGTGAGGGTTACAGTGTAATTACCGGGTTGGCTATATGTATGCAGCACATTGGTGCCTTGCACTTGCGTGCCGTCGCCTAAATCCCAGAAGTAAATGGTGGGCACCTCGCTCTGACTTAAGTTCACAAATTGTGCTTGAGAAGGCGCACACTGCAGGGCGTTCAAGAACATGAAATTGATGCTCGGATGCCCAAAAACACGCACCAATGTGACGGCGGTATCTACACAAAATGCATTTTGGCCAATCAAAAGCACTTGTTGGTTGCCATTTTGGTTAAATAAAACGGCATTGCCCGTCAGTTGGTTGCTGGTGGCTGGTGTGGCTTGCGGGCCAAAATCCCAAGAATAGGTTGTTCCGGTTGGGCCGCTCACCTGCGCATCAAAATTGAATAAGTCGTCTATGCAGAGCGAGTCGGTGTGGGTTAAGTTCAGGACGATTGGTTGTTCAATCGTGACATTCACGGTAGTGGTGTCTAGGCAACTTGGCGAAGACCCCGCAATCAGCGTGACCGGATACAAGCCAGGGCCTGGAAAGGTAACGGTGGGTAGCATTTGGCTGCTGAGTTGTCCGTTTCCGAAATCCCAGTTGTACAACATGGCATTTTGTGAGGCGTTGCCAAATGAAATTGTATAACCCAAACACTCCACTTGTGGCGGAACCACAATAGCGGCGGTGGCTTCACCGAAAATATAAATAGAGTCGAGGAAAGTTTGCTGACAATACGCTGTATTGGCTTCGAGAAGTATCGGATGGAACCCGGGTGAAGAAAACACAACACCGGGTACAAGGACGCCGTTTGCCTGTGCTACGGATGCACTCGGTGGAAAAGTCCAGGAGAGCGTTGCAGCAGCATCTGAAACCTGTGCCACAAAATCATGCGAATTGCCAGAAAGACACAATGAATCTTGGGTTTGCCACTCGAGATCGAGTTGTTCGTTGACAACAATTTCTATATATGCGGTATCTGTGCAGTTCTGACCCGGATTGACAATCAGTTGGGCAGTATAAGTACCCGAAGTCGGATAAGTGTAAGTAGGTTCATACAACGGGCTGACATCTGCGTTGGTGCCGGCCACACCGAAATCCCAGCTGTAGTTGGTACCGCCAAAAGAACTGTTGTCAAACTGCACGGTGAGGCCATCGCAGTAGCCATTGAAGGTAGGTAATTGAGCCTGCGTGGGCAAAATAGCTGCTAGCTGAATATTACAATCAAAAACACGAAAGAGGAAGTCGCGGACGGTTTCGCCAATCAGCTGTCCATTGCGAAATTCTTGTACCCGAACACCCACCACAAACAAACCGATCAAGTTCGGACTCACGGTTAAAAGCCCTGTAGTCGGGTGAATAATGGTAGACGAACCAGGGCCCAGCGGCACTGCAGCATTAAAGTTAGACTGCCACGTGACCGGAAAATATGGTGGAGGTAGCATCTGCAGCGGCTGTGGGTTGCCAGAGCTTGCGCCCGAATTGGGCGTTACCAAAGAATAAACAAGTTGATCGCCATCGGGGTCTGTGGCCACATGGTCAAAAAGAAGTTGGTCGTTATTGCAGAGCAATACAGGCGGATAGTTGGTGAAGCGCGGGCTGCTGTTGTTGCTCGCGTTGGTGTTTGAGCCCGGAATTTGAGCAATGAGGGTAAGGCCGGTGTCGTCGGGGAACTGCAAATTGGTAATGTTCGGCCCTCGACAGCAGCGTTGGTGAGACACCGTATAGCCTCCAGGAACTGGAGGGAGTGTCAAGACGACTTGGTAAATAGCGCGCTCTACGCAAATTCCTGTCGGCTGCGTGGCACACGGATTATTGAAATTGATTGGCAGCACAACCGAGCCCGGGAAAGGCACCTGTACTGTTTGGTAATGGATATTGCCTTGGGTAAAAATCGAGAGGTAAAGTGGGTCGTCGTATTGAGCGCCTGTTGAAGCACAATCGCGGTAAAGGGTGATGAAAAAGCGGTACTGATTGTTGCCAAGGTAGTTGTAGTAGATGTCTCCACCGATGATGTGCGAAGCGACAGACCACCCCGAAAGGAGCAGCGAAAGGCTTAAGAAGAGTGTTTTTAACTTGTGCACAGTGTTACAACGCAAAATTAAGGCTTTGGTTGTTCGTGTACAAACAGTAAATTTGTAAAAAAATTAGACGGATGGAAACTTTTGATGTGGTAGTAATCGGTTCAGGACCCGGCGGATACGTTTCTGCCCTGCGTTGTGCACAACTCGGCCTGAAAACAGCTTTGATAGAAAAATACAGTACTTTGGGCGGAACTTGCCTCAATGTTGGTTGTATTCCCTCCAAAGCACTACTCGATTCTTCCGAACATTTTTACAATGCCCAACACAATTTTTCGGCGCATGGCATTGAAGTGAAAGGTCTCAAAGCCAACCTCGCTCAAATGATTGCCCGCAAAAATGAAGTCGTTTCGCAAACTTGCGCTGGGGTCAAGTACCTCATGGACAAAAATAAAATCACGGTTTACCAGGGTGTTGGTAGCTTTATCGACGCACACACCGTAGAAATTAAAGGAGAGCAAACCACCCAAATTAGCGGCAAAAACATCATCATTGCCACCGGTAGCAAGCCCAACTATTTTCCAGGAATGGAGCCCGATAAAAAACGCATCATTACCTCAACAGAAGCGCTCAAGCTCGAAGAAATCCCAAAAAAGATGCTCGTCATTGGCGGAGGGGTTATTGGCCTTGAATTAGGTTCTGTTTATGCACGTTTAGGTGCTGTGGTAGAAGTCATTGAATTTGCACCGAGTATCTTGCCAACTATGGATGCCGGAATTGGCAAAGAATTCACAAAAATCCTCAAAAAAGAGGGCTTTAAATTCCATATGGAGCACAAAGTAATCGGCGTGATCAACAACGGCAAACAAGTTGTACTGACCGCCGAAAATAAAAAAGGAGAGCAAGTTACTTTGGAGGCCGACTACTGTTTAGTAGCCGTAGGTCGTAAAGCATACACCGAAGGCTTGGGTCTCGAAAAAGCGGGCTTACAAGTCAATCAACGCGGACAAGTAGAGGTCAATGACCATTTACAAACTGCGGTTGGGCATATTTACGCCATTGGCGATGTTGTACGCGGTGCCATGCTCGCCCACAAAGCCGAAGAAGAAGGTGTTTTTGTGGCCGAACAAATCGCCGGACAAAAACCACACATCAATTACAACCTCATTCCAGGTGTTGTGTATACTTGGCCAGAAATTGCTGCTGTAGGGCAAACTGAAGAAGAGCTCAAAGCTGCCGGACGCGCCTACAAAGCAGGTTCTTTCCCAATCAAAGCATTGGGCAGAGCACGCGCAAGTATGGACACCAGTGGTTTTGTCAAGATTTTGGCCGACGCCGAGACCGATGAAATTTTAGGTGTACACATGATTGCGCCACGTGCTGCCGACCTCATTATGGAGGCCGTAACCGCCATGGAATACCGTGCATCTGCCGAAGACATCGCGCGCATTTGTCATGGTCACCCTACGTATTCTGAAGCGATCAAAGAAGCTGCGCTCGCCGCTACTGCAGACCGCGCTTTACATATCTAAATCAAGGCCTTGGGCTAAACGCATCTTTGATGTGCGTGAGATCGGTATGGTTGCTGTTGTGCACAATAGACACGACATCAAAACGCACCTCAAAAGGCCATTCAATTGATTTAGCAAAGTAATTGGCCACCCTGATCAACTGTTTTTGCTTGGCTAAGTTGACGGCGCGCCAGGGTTCGCCGAGCTCAGCGCTATGCCGCGTTTTGACCTCCACCACCACCAATGTTTGCCCATCAGTCATGATCAAGTCGATTTCCATGCGGTTGAATTTGTAGTTGCGGGCTTTGAGGCCATAACCGAGGCCCAGCAGATGCGACAAGGCATAGGCTTCTCCCCATTTGCCGAACACGTCGTGCTTCATGTCTGAATTTCTTTGTGTCATCGGAACGAAATTAAGCCGAAATTGCCCTTATCTTTACAGTGAAAATACGTATGCGCAAACAATTTATCAAGAATATCAAAGGGCTTGTTCAGGCTGGCGAAGACCTTCCAATGGTGCTGCGTGGCAGCCAAATGAACCACCTACCCATCATCGAAAATGCTTACCTGGCATTAGAAGACAACGAAGTCATTGCCTATGGCCCCATGGACGAATGGCCAGGCATCACCGACTGGCGCGATGTAGAGGTGATTGACGCCAGCAATTGCTACGTACTACCCGCATTCATCGATTCGCATACCCACACCGTTTTTGCGGCCAGCCGCGAAGAAGAATTCGTGGACCGCATCAACGGCCTGAGCTACGAAGAAATAGCGGCCAAAGGTGGTGGCATCCTCAATTCTGCCAAAAAACTCAGCGAGCTATCAGAAGAAGCACTCTACGACGCTGCGAGCGCTCGCCTTGAAAAAATACAGGCCGCCGGCACGGGTGCACTCGAAATCAAGTCGGGCTATGGCTTGAGTGTAGAAGGTGAACTCAAAATGTTGCGGGTCATCAAAAAACTCAAGCAAAACGCACCGATCGCCATCAAAGCCACTTTCTTAGGTGCACACGCCATACCGCAAGCCTACAAAGACAAGCGCGAAGCTTATATCGCCCTTTTGATCAACGACATCTTGCCCGTCATTGCAGCGGAGCAACTCGCAGACTACATCGATGTATTTTGTGAGCGCAATTATTTCAGCACGTCCGAGATGGAACAAATACTCGATGCTGGCGCACAATACGGCCTCAAGCCAAAAGTGCATGTCAATCAGTTTTCAGTACTCGGTGGCGTACCTGCGGCTATTGCAAAAGGAGCCATTTCTGTAGACCACCTCGAAGAACTCGATCAAAACGACCTCGACGCCTTGGCTCATAGCAATTGTGTGGCCACGCTCTTACCAGGTTGTTCGCATTTCTTATCGATACCTTTTGGCGCAGCAAAAGAACTCATGGCTGCCGATGCAATTGTGGCGCTCGCCAGCGATTTCAATCCAGGATCCTCCCCGAGTTACGACCTCATGCACGTGCTTTCTTTAGCCTGTATCAAAATGAAAATGACACCAGAGGCCGCCATCAATGCCCTAACGATCAACGCGGCAGCGGCCCTAGAGCTCGGGCAAACCCATGGCCAAATTGCATTGGGCAGAAAATCTCCAATTATCTTGACCAACGAGCTGCCTTCTTTGGCTTATTTAGCTTATGCCTACACAGAAAAACACATCCAACGTGTTTTTATTTGATTAACTTTGAATACATGCGTTCGGCACTCATTTTACTGGCTTTACTCAGCTCCAATTTAGGGCTGGCCCAACTCATGGAGCTCAACAAAGAACTCCTCTGGGAAGTCACGCACCCTAAGTCTGGCGTCAAATCTTACCTCTTTGGCACACTCCATGCCAACGACCGCGAACTTTTCGAACTCTCAGACAGCGTATACATCGCTTTTGATCAGGCGCAAAAAATAGTACTCGAGACCGACATCTACAGTCTTTTCTCGACCATGGACACCCGTAAAAATTTACCCGAAACCCGCTTCGACGACAAGGGTAAATCTTACACGAGCCTCATCATGACCTCCCAAACCCTTTACGGGACCGAAGATGGTATGCCACAGTTTTTAGATGCCTATTTTCAAGTCTTGGGGCTGCAATTGGGCAAAGAAACCATCGCACTCGAAAAAGTCGAGGAACAATACGCGTTGTCTAATGAATTCAAACTGAGCGAGCGCCGCATCCTAGACAACCAAATCAATGCGTTCACTCAAGAAAAACTGCTCGAACTCTATTTGCGCGGTGACCTCGACGCACTGCAGCGCTTCATGAAATCGTATCTTTCTGTTCAAGACAAACTCTACGACGAAGTCATTGTCAAGCGCAACCAACAAATGCTCGACAAACTGCTCGAGCTACTCAAAACACCGCAGTCTTTCTTTTGCGCAGTTGGCGCGGGTCATTTAGGCGGTGAAGAAGGCTTGCTGCAACTCTTGCGTGCACGTGGCTACAAAGTACGCGCCGTGCGCTGGACCATCAGCGAGCAAGCGCCACAAAGCAAGCGCTCGATCAAAAAACAAACTGAATCCATTTACGTAGATCAAAAATCTGGTTTAGTTGCCAAGTTTCCGGGCAAACCGCTTGCACTCACGCTCCCCGACGGCTCTCTCAAACTCATTTACCGCGAGCTCGGCCAAGGCAATACCTTTGAAATCAACATCCAACTCCGAGACACCACTATTTCTGCTGAAGAAATTGCCAGCATTTACATCAACCCACCTGCCGGAGCCACCATGACCAAAAAAACTTTAAACGACGGCTCTATTGTCTTTCAAGGCCTTTCGGATACCTACCCAGAAGGGCTCAATTATGTGCAAATTCAATTTGGCGCCAACTACTTTGCCATCATCAAATCTTACGGCGGTCATAAATTCATGCATTCCAATCGTCCTTTATCCTTCTTTGAAAAGGTTTGGTTCGAGTGAGTTAACAACATAGGCGCATGAAATTTCTGGATCAACTGGCCAAAGACATCCTTCAAAAAGGACACGACCCCAAAAACCTAACCGTTCTACTACCCTCCGAGCGCGCCAAACGCTATTTGCTCAATGCGCTGTACAGCGCCAACAATGGTCCGTTGATTTCGCCGCATATCCTCACAATTGACCAATGGGTCGCTGCTTTGTGTCCGCAGCAAATCATGCACCCCACCAAAGCCCTGCTAGAGCTCTACAAGATTTATCAAAATACCCTGAAAGAAGAAGCACTTTCTTTTGAAGATTACCTCACCTGGGGGCCTATTTTGCTTTCAGATTTCGACGACGTCGACCGCTATTTAGTGGATCACCAACAACTTTATAAAAACCTGGCTTCTATCAAGGCATTAGAAAGTTGGCAAATCGATGAAGAGAACTATTCTGCATCCCAAAAAAAATTCATGCTGTTTTGGGAACTCATCCCACAGCTCCACGAAGGCCTACAGCAAAGATTCAAAGCACTCAAAGGTTGCAGCAAGGCACAAGCCTACCGACAACTCGCCGAGAACCCCACGCTGTATCTCGATGACAACATGCACTATCTTTTCGTCGGATTTAATGCTTTATCGGCTGCTGAACAGCGCATCATCAAATACCTCATCGATAAAAAACAGGCCGAATTCATCATCGATTCAGACCAATTCTACCTCGGCAACAAGTTTCACGAAGCTGGGCACTTCCAGCGCAAAAATTTGCAGTTTTTTGGTCAAAAAGAACCCGAAAACCTACGCAATGCCTTGCAAACGGCTAGCTACAAGGTCAAAGTAATTGAATGCGCCCAACATATCGGCCAAGTGAAGGTCTTGGCCACCGAACTGCTTGAAAATCCGGTAGCAGACTGGAGCGAAGTATTGGTGCTCTTGGCAGACGAAGATTTGGTCCATGCAGCCATTCGCAATATTCCCAAAATAGTGGGGCAAGCCAACATTACACTTGGGCTTCCACTCGATCAAACACCGGTCAGAACTTGGGTAGACCTCTGCTTCCAACTCCAAGAAAACCAGCTTAAATTCAAGACCAAATCGCTGTATTACAAAGATTTTCAGCGCTTCTGTCATCATGCCTTTACCACGCTTGCTTTTGATCAAAAACAACAAGCACAATTAGCCGCAGCAGAGCACAGGACAGTCAAGAACAACCGCGTTTTTCAAAACGTAGACCAGCTCCAACTGGATCCACAACTGCTCGAAGTCATGCGCATTCTGGCTACGCCTTGGGATGCCAATTGGCAAAAAGCACTGCAGCAAATGCGCCAACTCAATCGCATCTTACTGGAATACATCCCCGCAGCCAACGACTTTGAACGCACGGCCTTGCTC
>JBFYPV010000112.1:0-4554 GCA_041303085.1 Crocinitomicaceae bacterium | reverse complement strand
GCGCATATTCAAGCGCTTGTCTTTGAAAACACCACCCTGCCATGCCAAAGTGAGCGCAGCTTGATGCTTCGGTAAAAAAGCATCCTTCTGAGCCAAATACTTATACTTTGACCCTAGCGCCCACGCGCCATTTGATGGTGTTTTTTTGTTGTTGGGCAAAGTGTAACTGATATCGGTTTGTAGGGTCGCTAATTGACCAGCTGAGGCCGCTGCTGTAGTAGACCAAAGCATTAGTAACGGATCAAAACGATAGGCATTTTTGTACTGAACGAGACTCATTTTCATGCGGGCACTCAGTGTCTTGGCATTATTTTGATACGCTCCCAACGCACTCAACTCCTGAAAAAACTGTTTTTGCGGATTGCTCCAGAAATAGTTGGTGAGGTTACTTTGGTAAGCGCGTTGCCATAACAGCGGCCATTCATTGGCATAGCGGTGCTCCACAGCAACTTTCCAGTTCTTTTGAGCCCAGCGATAGGTGCTATTGGCATGCCATCCTTGAGCAGCACCACTGATATTGAATTCATTTTGATGGGCCAGATAATGTGCTGCCCGTTTGAGCTGCAAGTGGTTGTGCCAATTGACTTCTAGGGTATCGTATTGCGTGAGTGCATCGGACCAAAGCCGCTGTCTAAGGCCAATTTGTGAATTCCATTCTAAACCTGGTCTTTGCACTTGTAAACCCACGCGGTTCTCGAGGAGTTGTTGGTCAAAAACATCAGCACAAGAATCGGGACTGAAATAAGTTTGCGGGTAAAATGTACTCAAGAGCCCCTCTTCCAAATAAAGCCTCTTTTGCAATTGGTACTGATGTTGGGTCGCTAAATTGACAGAACGCAAGGAATCTCCAAATAAACGATAGCGGAAGTCTAGGCTTGCATGGTAAGCATTTTTTTGTGTGCGGGAGCTTTCCTTGACCACGGGCAGTAAATCCATAGCAATGCTCCCTAGCGCTGTGTAAGAAGCCAAGCCACCTGCCCACTGGCGATCATCACTGGCATTGCCAAAATGCAGCAACACTTCGTGGCGTCTTCCGGTTTGATATAAATTGAGCTGTAATTGGCTGTAGCGCAAATCATCGGCGCGGATAAAGCCCGTGCGTTGCCAGCGATCATAGCGAAGATTAAATAAAACACGAGGTGCAAAAGCCTGCTCGTAATCTACGCGGATACGCTGTGCGCCTTGTGCACCAAAACCGTAGCCAAAACCAAGGTGCGGCAGTGCTGAAAATGTGAGTGGTTTGAGAAGCGTTTGAGGAGTAGCGAATGTGGTGTAGCCAAGTTGGTAAAAATCGGTGGCATCTGGCAGAATTTGCTGCGGATTGAAAAAGAAAATAGCGCCAAAACCGTCCATTTGCTGCGTCAAGGCCTGGAGGTCTCCGAAGGTGCGCGTTTCTAATTTGAGTGTGTCTATTGGGGCTAAAAGTTGAGCTTCAATGCGGCTGTAAAGCGAGGTGAGCAACAAAAAAGACAAAAAGTATTTCATGACGCAAACTTAAGAAAAAAATAAGGGCCACCTCATAGAGGCAGCCCTTCATAATTTGTATAAAACGAAGCTTAGAGCGCGTTGATGCGCACTTGCAAACCTGATTTAAGGTTAGCTGCTTTGTTTTTATGAATGATATTGCGTTTTGCAAGTTTGTCTAGCATGGCAACAACAGCAGGAAACAAACCTTCTGCCTCTTTGCGGTCTTTGGTCGCACGCAATTTACGCATCGCGTTACGAGTTGTTTTGTGCTGGTATTTATTCAATACGCGCTTAGACTCATTTGAACGAATGCGCTTGATGGATGATTTATGGTTTGCCATAGCTGTTTATATAATTATTCTCATTAAAAAAATGCAGCCCATAGGAGAATCGAACTCCTGTTACAAGGATGAAAACCTTGCGTCCTAACCACTAGACGAATGGGCCAAAAAAATTGGCAGCCCATAGGAGAATCGAACTCCTGTTACAAGGATGAAAACCTTGCGTCCTAACCACTAGACGAATGGGCCAAAATGTCAAAACCCCAGAATTTGGGATTGCAAATATAGTAGGAATTTCTTGAAGCGCAAGGGCGCTTGACATTTTTTTTAAGAAATTTCAGAAGTATCAGAACTCATCTTGAAGCCCAAACGCTTTGCTGTTTTGAGTTTGAGCTGCTCACCCATCACGAAAATCTGTCCCACACTGACATTATCCATATATTCAAAAGGCGGAATATAGAGGTCAAATTGCAGTGCATAGGCAAAAGCCATCTGTGCAATGAGCTGCAGCAATTGCTCTGACAACAGCATATGTTGCGGGTCATTGAAGGTAGCACCGAGCGAACCCTTTCCTTCGATAAAGAAATGCCTTTCGTGATTGACAAAAATGCGCGCAATCAAATTACCCATGTCGTCGAGGCGATTTTGCTGCATAGATTCTGCCAAAAAATTGTAGATGTGAATGGTACCAAAGTAGCCATTGTTTGGGTTCGACTTGAAATAGGCTGTCCCCCATAGCGGGTTGGAATCAGGCAAGCGAAAAACGTTGTGGTGCAGATTGAATACGAGCACATCACTGCCGATATACACATGAAATTCGTGGTCACCCCTATCCTTGATCCAGAGGCGCACGCGTTCATCGGTAATGACCTCCTTAAGCGCAATGAGTTCTTTGTCTATGAGCGCACGGAGTTGTTCAAAAACGCGTTCGGCGTCGTCGGCGATATCTTGTTTGATAGCTGATTTGTGCAAAAGGATATCGATGAGTTGTTGGCGATTGGCCACAATTGGGTCGGCAGCTGGTTTTTTCTTCATGGCATTATATTTGCTGTTAAAAATACCGCAAAAGCAGGAATTATCGACACTCCATCGATAAATCTTTGTGTGGCATTGGCAAAAAATGTTTAACTTTGAGAAAAGCGCATGTAGCGCGGTCCAAAAAAAATGAAAAAGCGCATTTGGTTTATCATCAACCCTATTTCAGGAGTTCGTCGCAAAGACGACATCCCTGCGCTGATCCGCCGCTTTCTAGACCACGACGCCTACACTTTTGAAATCCAATACACCAAACACAAAGGCCACGCCATCGATATCGCTCAACAAGCCGTTGAACTCGGCATCGACATCGTTTGTGCAGTGGGCGGCGATGGCTCTGTGCACGAAGTTGGCACAGCACTCATCGGCACCAACACCAGCTTAGCCGTTATCCCAATCGGATCCGGTAACGGTTTAGCGCGCCACATGTTTATTCCGCGCAATATCAAAAAAGCCATCCAAACCATCAACCTCAACCAACAAATCCTCATGGATACCGTTATGGTCAACGACCAGCCTTTCCTCGGTGTTGGCGGCTACGGACTAGATGCCATTATTGCCAAAAAATTCGACGAAGACCACAAACGCGGTTTCTGGACCTACGTCAAGCATGTCCTCAAAGAGTTTTTCCGCTACAACCCCATGAACATCTCTATTGATACCAATGGGCAAATCAAAAAATTACCAGTTGTGCTTTGCACCATCGCCAATACTTCTGAATTCGGTAATGGCTTTAAAGTCTCTCCAAAATCCGATGCCACAGACGGCAAGTTAGAATTATTTCTACTCAAGCCCTTCTCCTTATTTGGCATCCCCAAAATGATTTTTCAGTTCTTTACGGGCCGTTCAGACAAATCAATTTATTCTGAAATCATTTCATTTAAGAATGCAAAAATTTCTCTGCCCAACGGTGTTGCACACCACGACGGCGAGCCCCTTACCGTCATGCGCGAACTCAATGTGCGCGTGGTTCCTCACTCACTTCATATTATCGTAGGTCAAAAATAATGGCTACTTCTTTTCAACTCGATCTCGAGGCCATGTTGGCCCAACTCTCAACTTTACAAGCCCACACCTCACCTTCTTGGGGCCAAATGAGCCCTCAGCGCATGGTAGAACACCTCGCCGACGCGCTTTACATGTCCGTGGGGCAAGGTGACTATACATTAGAAGTTCCAGAAGAGCGCATCGAGCGCATGCAAGCTTGGCTAGCATCAGACAAACCAATGGCCAAAGATGTGCAAGTATCGTTTGCCACCCCTACTACACCTTTGCGCAACGACGAACTCGAAACCGCCATCGACGAATTCACAGATGCCTACCTTAGTTTTCTAGAGCATTACGAAGAAAATGAAAATGCAACAGCCCTACATCCTTTTTATGGGCAACTGAATTACGCCCAATGGCAGCGCTTGCATACCAAACACTTCGCACATCATTTTGAGCAGTTTGGTCTGATATAAAGTATTCGCTTTTGCGCTTGTGCTTTCGATGAAAAATCCCTTATTACTTTCCTTGCTTATTGGCCTCATTTTAGGAACTACCAATCATTTCTACCTGCGGTCTAAAGGACACCGCAGCAGTGCGCAATGGTTCATGCAAATAGTCGTATTTTTTGCGTTGGCTTTTAGTGTACTCAAGTTCTTGCGCTAGCCTTTAGAATTTGTATGTGTATTTTGCACACGGATAAACAGGTGAATAGGGCTCCATCCCTGTATCTAAAGATCGAAGCGCCAATTCAAAAGACGCATAAAAATGAGCTGATTTCTGG
>JBFYPV010000111.1:0-3874 GCA_041303085.1 Crocinitomicaceae bacterium | reverse complement strand
GATAGCTTGCAGTACTTGATTGGTGTTCAGAGCAGCACGGCCATTGCTGTATGCAAACAAACCCATGCAATATATGGCCACAAATAGCGCCAACAATACATTTCTGAACAAACTACGCTTCAATGGCATCGGCGATGTGGTCTATTGAAATTTCGGCGACACATGTGCAAGCGCGGCCCTCAGCACAAAGCTGACAATTAGGGTCAAAAACAAGTGCAGTTGCGCCTTTGCCTAAAGCTGCCCAGCGCCCTGGATGAATCGGCTTGCGGCTGGCAAATAAACCAACTGCCTGAATGCCACAGAGCCCTGCAATATGATACGGGCCCGTAGAACAAGCCACCAGCGCTTTGGCTTTTGAAATGATGTAAATAAAGGTCTGCAAATCCCACTTACCTGTAGCATCTGAAATATTTGGGTGAACTGGTATCTGAGCGCGAAAACAAGCACCTTCTTTTTCAGTTCCGGTAAAATAAACTTGGTATCCGCTCTCCACTAAGCTTTCAGATAACGCCACATACTTTTCTATTGGATATTCAACACCACTTCCATTCGATTTTGGATGAAGTAGAATGACTTTACTCCAATTGTTTTGTACGAGTTCAAATGGCAATCCGCTCACCTTGAAATTCAATTTTTGATTGATCTCCATGATGGTCGGAATAACAGTTATACCTAAAGGCGCCAATAACTTGAAATTCAGTTGAGCCTCATGTAGTGCGGAGCGCTTGCGCGAGAAACGCGGACGGCTATTGCACGTGAACAGATGAAAGAAACGATGCGCGGTGCCAATACGCAGTGGAATACGGGCTTGTTTGCACCATTTGGCAACAATTTGATTGGGAAAAAGGTGCAGCACGACATCGTACTGGCCAAGCACATTGTTGCGTGCTTGATCGTCGAGTTGCTGGAGCTCTTCAAGGAGTAAAACCTGATCAATGGGCTCAAAACACGCCACTACCGCACGGGTATAACTGCGGCAAAGATAAGTCAGTTCACAATTCGGAAAAGCGGCCTCAAGAGCCTGGCAAACGGGCAGCGTGAGGCAGACATCGCCAATGGCATCTGTTCTTGAAATCAGTATTTTCTTGGGTTCAGGCATGGCTCCAAAGTTGTCTGAGTCGGGTGTATTTTTGTTGCGTGGCATAAGCACTGCGCAAGGCAATGAACCACCCTGCTTTGCCGTCTAGAAAGCCTTTTTTGAACAAATAAGATTTCAGAAATTGGGCCAATACTTTCAAGTATAATTTAGGCAGACTACAGCGCACTTTTCGCTCAAACAATTCGTTGGCTGCAATTTTAGAAAAGTAGTCGATTTGTTTGAAATGATCTGCTTTGGTATAGTACGAATAATGCAGGAGGTCTCCCTGCAAATGCCCTACTTGAAGGCTTTCATTGGGCAAGAGTTGGTCGTGCGGATTGATTCCGCCCCAAATGACATCGGCTTTGGAGGCCAGGCGCAATTTGGTGTCGGGATACCAGCCACTATGATGGATCCACTTTCCACAATAATTCGTGAGGCGGTTCATCTTAAAAGCACCTTTTTGTGGTGACTGTGCTTTGACTTCTAGAATGGCGGCTTGTAACTCAGGAGTTAAAGCTTCATCTGCATCTAGGGATAAAACCCAAGGATGTGCAGCGCGCTGCAGCGCTTCGTTCTTTTGCTGAATATGCCCTTCAAAAGGGTGCTGCTCAAAACGAACGCCAAAAGAGGCACAAATTGCGGCGGTGTCGTCGGTAGAAAAGGAGTCCAGAACGAGAATTTCATCACAAACCGCTTGAAGAGAGGCCAAACACCGACCAATATTTCGGGCTTCGTTAAAGGTGATGATGACGCCTGAAAGTTTCATCGCAAGTTATTTGATGCGAATGCGCTGCCCGATGTCGATGCTGTTCACCTTGACGCCTGGATTGAGGCGTTGCAATTGGGCTTGTGTGAGGTTATTGCGCTGGGCAATTCTTCCGAAGGTATCGCCGGCGCGAACCGTGTAATACTTTTTGACGGGAGGAGCAGGCGTTGGTGTTGTTGGCGCGGGCGTTGGATTCGCTTGAACCTGGGTTTGATTGGTGTAGATAGTCAACTTTTGCCCAACATAAATATTGGTGGTGCGCAGCGCATTCCACTCCATGAGTTGTTCGATAGACACGTTGTAGCGCACGGCGATTTGTCGCAGATTTTCACCGCTCTTCACTTTGTGATACAAGAGGTTGGCGGTTGGCGGTGTTGTGGCCTGAAGCGTATCCGCCGGAGGCAATACGACACCTGTTGAATCTCTTTGAGTGCTGTCTAGAGTCGCAATAGGTGGCGCAACTGCAATTGGTTTGGGATGATAAATGGCTTCTTCTAGCAAATAAAGTGAATCTTCGTAACTGACCAACAAGCCAATTTTATCCATAGGGCCTGTGACGCAACGAGCGGGTGTCATTTTTGGAATGTAGGTGGTCTTGTAAACAGGATTGAGACTCTGAATTTCGGTGAGTTCCCAACCGACTAGTTGGGCAATTGTTTGCATGTGCACCCCACTCCTGACACACATGGTGTCGAGTTGTGCATTGTGTATTTTGGCCTCCATCGGAATGATGTTGTATTCGGCATGGTAGGTCATCATGTAGGCCGCCGCAATAAAGTTGGGAACGTAACCTTGGGTTTCTGCAGGTAAAAATGGACGCACCTCCCAATAGGTTTTTTTGCCGCCCGACTTGCGAATGGCATGATTGACATTACCTGGACCAGCGTTGTAGGCTGCGAGCGCTAAATTCCAGTCGCCGTAGATGCCGTAGAGTTGCTTAAGATAACGGCAAGCTGCATCGGTGGCCTTTTCGGGGTCCATGCGCTCGTCTATGTAGGAGTTTTCCTCCAAACCAAAATAGAGTCCGGTTTTGTACATGAACTGCCACAAACCCAACGCGCCTGCACGCGATTTGACCTGCGGACGCAAACCACTTTCAATGACAGATAAAAAACGAAGCTCTAAGGGCAAGCCATATTCGGTGAGTTTTTCCTCAAAAAGATCAAAATACAGCGCTGAGCGGCCGAGTGCTACGCGAATAAAACCACGGCGTTGGGCTGCAAAAAATTTGATGGTAGAGAGCGTGGCTGCATTGCAGTCGAGCTGAAAAGGCGTGAGCTCGTTCATTTTGGACAAGCGCGCGCAAATTACAGAATCGGAAAAACTTGGAATTTGCCCGGGTGTGTAGTTGAGTGCGGTAATGATGGAATCGTAATTATTGGAATTGGCGTATTCCGTAAAAAACAATTGAAGGCTCTGCTGAACGGTATTGACAAATGGATCTGGATCGAGTGAATCAGAAGGACGCACTAAATGCGCTGGTTTTTGTCCAAAAACAGATGAAGACAAGCTGAATAGCAACAAAAAGCTCAGCCATTTCATCATAGGACCTCCTGTGTTTTTTGGGCAGCGTGAAAAAGTAAATCTTCTTCAAAATCACGGGCCATTAACTGAATACCGAAAGGCAAGCCATTGCTGTGTACACCAAAAGGCAAACTAATTGCTGGATTACCCGTGAGGTTGGCATGCACCGTGAAAATATCTTGCAAATACATCTGAATCGGGTCTTTGACCGCATTCATTTCAAAAGCTGTGGTGGGCGTTGTAGGCGACAAAAGTACGTCGCATTCGTTCAAGAGCGCTGATGTGCGGTCTTTGAGGACACGACGCACCTGTTGGCCTTTGGTGTAATAGGCGTCGTAGTAGCCGTGTGAGAGCACGAAGGTGCCGGTCATGATGCGACGTTGCACTTCGGGTCCAAAGCCTTCGCTGCGCGACTTCACGTAAGTTTGCTCTACGCCTTTTGCGTCTGCACTTCTATAACCGTAGTGCACGCCATCAAAGCGAGACAAATTGGAAGAGGCTTC
>JBFYPV010000110.1:0-8651 GCA_041303085.1 Crocinitomicaceae bacterium | reverse complement strand
CGCCTAAAAATGAGGTGCAACCCACTTCAATCTCGGTCAAGAGATGGGTCAATAAGGAACTGGTTGTTGTTTTGCCGTGGGTTCCGGCCACGCAAAGCCCCTTATAGGTTTGCGTCAGTGCACCAAGTACTTCGGCGCGTTTCATGATCTGAAAACCTTTCTCTTGAAAAAACGTGAGTTCGCCAAGCACTTTGATTGCTGGTGTATACACAACTAGTGTGTTTTCAGGATCTTGAAAGGCTGACGGAACTTCTGTTGCTAAATCTTCATAATGGACAGCGATGCCTTCTTCCACAAGTTGCAGCGTGAGCACTGTTTCTACTTTGTCGTAACCTGCTACTTGCTTGCCCGTGAATTTGAAAAAGCGGGCCAGCGCACTCATGCCAATGCCGCCGATACCCACAAAATAGACCCGATCAAACGCTGCTAACTGTTTCATATTCTGGCTACTTTCAGACAAGCGTCTACGATTTCTATGGTGGCATTGGGCAGCGCCATGGTTTTCATGGCCTCAGACAGCGCTTGCTGCTGAGCAGGATCTTGAAGGAGCGCTAATGCCAAGGGTACTAATTTTTCTTGCGCCTGGGCATCGGTCACCAACAAGGCAGCACTGCGCTCAACAAGTGCGCGGGCATTTTTGGTTTGGTGGTCTTCGGCTACATTTGGTGAAGGCACCAAGATAGCTGGCTTGGCCACCAACGCGAGCTCGCTCACGGACAGCGCACCTGCGCGAGAAACAATGACCGAAGCCAATGCATAGGCGAGGTCCATGCGCTGAATAAAAGGGAAAACCTTCACATTTTTTGGTAGTGTCTGTTGGAAATTCAACAATTCTTGTTCAAACGATTTGCCGCATTGCCAAATGACCTGTACATCGGATTGCGCAAAAACGGAAAGTGCGGAACGCAGCGCGTTGTTAAGGGTTCGGGCACCGAGGCTTCCGCCCATGACAAACAAAGTGGGCTTACTGGCATCCAAACCAAAAAATTCGGCTGCTTCTTGCTTTTTTGCGTCGAGGTTTTGGAGCAAGGCTGCGCGCACAGGATTGCCTGTGAGCTGTATTTTTGAAGCTTCAAAAAACTTGGCCATTTCTGGATAGGCGACACAAATGGCCTTGGCCTTGCGCGCTAAAAGTTGATTGGTTTTGCCCGGGAAGGAGTTTTGTTCTTGCAATAAAGTGGGGACGCCAAGCAACTGCGCCATTTGCAAGGTGGGGCCACTCGCATAACCACCTACCCCAATAACTAACTCTGGTTTAAATCGTCTGATGACAAAAAAAACTTTTGTTAAGCTGAGCAATAATTTGAATGGAAGCAATAGATTTTTGAGAGTCAGTTTGCGCTGAAAACCAACGATGGGCAAACCCACAATTGGATAACCAGCTTGTGGTACTTTTTCCATCTCCATTTTGCCTTCGGCACCGATGAATAAGATATCGGCCGCCTCATTGCGGCGCTTGATTTCGTCGGCAATGGCTAGTGCAGGAAAAATATGACCGCCTGTTCCGCCTCCAGAGATGATGATTTTAGTCAATTTCATTTTGTACTGGGCTAGCAAATTGATTTTCTTGTTCGTTTTTGGGAAGTTCTTTGGCAAAAGACTGCACCACGCCAATGGAAATGCAGGCCATAACCAAAGCCGAACCCCCCATTGCCAAAAATGGCATGTTTTGACCTGTTACCGGAAACACGCCGGTGCACACCAACATATTCACGCTCGCTTGGGTCAGTAAATGAATACCGATACCCATGGCTACATAACTTTGAAATAAATCTTGGGTTTTGAGTGCAAAGCGGATCATGCGAAAAAGCAAGATCAAGTACAGCAGTACGAGTATCAAAGCAGACACAAAACCGAATTCTTCCACAAAAGTGGCGTAGTAGAAATCGGCGTAGGCCTCGGGTAAAAATTCTTTGAGCTTGCCATCGCCAACGCCTTGTCCGAAAACAGCACCCACCGAAATGGCCAATTTGGCATTATTGGCTTGTTGGTTGGCCTGCAAACTTTCAATACTTTGGTCTTTGGCATCTACTCGATTATTGATGCGGTTCATCCAGGTATCATAGCGCGGTAAAATCTTAGCTTGAGGTATTGCTATGTGCAAACCAACAATAAGCAAGATCAAACCCAGCCCAACTCCCGCAATTGTAAACAACTTCAAAACTGGTACATGACCAATAAAAAGCAGCAGCATGCTCAACATAAACACCATGGCTGAAGTCGAGAAGTTGTCCTTTAAAATGAGCAAACAAATGGCACCGATTGGAATCAATAACGGAAGAATTCCCTCGCGCCAGTTGTCGAATTTTGGTTGCTTTTTGACCAACAACTTGCTCAGATAAATGAGCAGTGCGAGCTTGGCAAAATCCGAAGATTGAAACGTGAGATTGACAAAAGGAATGCGGATCCAGCGGCCAGCTCCGTTTACTTGGGCACCAAAAAACCAAGTAAAAATCAGGAGCGCTAAGCCCAAATAATAAGCAAACTTTGCCAACTGGCTAATATATTTGGCTGGCACGCGATGAATCGCGTACATGCCCGCAAACCCGAGGATTACGTAAACCAAGTGCTTGAAAAGATATAAAAACGGAGAACCACCTTCTATTTTGATCAAAATAGGCACAAAACTATACACGGTAACCAACGAAAAAGCCATCATTAGCAAAGTAATGATCCAAATAACGGGGTCGCCCTTCAGATACGATAGATAGGTTCTCATAGTGGCACTTATAACATGCGGACGGCTTGTTTGAATTGCTGACCGCGGTCTTCGTAGCTGCTAAACAAATCAAAACTTGCGCAAGCCGGAGACAACAAAACGGCGTCGTCATTTTTGGCAAGCTGATAAGCAAAAGAAACCGCTTCATGCGCAGATTTCGCCTCAACAATCACCTCCACTTTGTCTTTGTAGGCTTCTATGATTTTCTGATTATCCAAGCCAA
Organism: Crocinitomicaceae bacterium; assembly: GCA_041303085.1. Classification (GTDB taxonomy): domain Bacteria; phylum Bacteroidota; class Bacteroidia; order Flavobacteriales_D; family Crocinitomicaceae; genus UBA952. The sequence continues at coordinate 5,709 of JBFYPV010000110.1, read as the reverse complement.
GGCAAACAATTGCCTTCACTTTTTGAGCTACTAAATCGAGTAATTCGCTGTAGTCATTGCCCTTATCGACACCACCTACAATCCAGACGGTCGGTTTTTCCATGGATTCTAGCGCAAACCAAGCGGCGTTGATATTCGTTGCCTTTGAGTCATTGATGAATTCAATGCCATTGACTTTGGCTACAAACTCCATGCGGTGCTCGACATTGACAAAATCTTCTAGGCTTTCTCGCACGATATCAGTGCGGATTTCAACGAGCCTTGCTGCAATTCCTGCAGCAAGCGCATTTTGGGTGTTGTGTTTCCCTTTAAGAGCTAATTCGTGGATAGACATGGTGAGTTGTTGTTTGTTTATGTTGATGTATAGTTGTTGCTGATCTGCGTAGCCACCGTTGAGCTGTGGCGTTTGAATAGAAAAAGGCACTAGTTGAGCGCTGGTCTGTACCTGCTCAAGTTGTGCGGCAATGATGGCGTCGTCTGCATTGTATATGAAATAATCTGCAGCGCCTTGATTTTGAAGAATGCGAAACTTGGCATTCACGTAATTTTGCATTTGGTATGCGTAACGATCGAGGTGATCTGGGGTAATGTTCGTGAGAATAGCGATATCTGCTTTGAAAGCAAACATGTCATCGAGCTGAAATGAACTGAGCTCCAAAACATAGTAATCAAAATGCTCTGTAGCCACTTGCTTGGCAAAACTTTGTCCTACATTTCCAGCCAAACCTACGTTATAGCCTGCTTTTTTCAGGATGTGATAACACCACATGGTCGTGGTCGTTTTGCCGTTGCTGCCGGTAATGCAAATGTGCTTGGCGGTAGAATAATACCCAGCAAACTCGATTTCAGAAACCACTTGAATGCCTTTTTGACGGATGGCCTTCATGACCTCAGCTTTCTCTGGAATGCCTGGAGATTTGATGATTAAATCGGCGCAAAGAATTCGAGAAAAATCATGTGAACCCGACTCAAAAGCAATGTGCTGTTCGTTTAATTCTTGTTGAAAAGAAGGTTTTATGCTTGCGCCGTCCGAAACGAATACGCGCCAGCCTTTCGCCTTGGCCAAAATAGCTGCCCCGACGCCAGATTCTCCAGCACCTAAAATAACAAGCAAGCGATTTTGGGCTTCCATCTTAACGCAATTTGAGGGTTACGATCGTGACAACAGCCAAGAGCACGGCTACAATCCAGAAGCGGGCAACAATTTTTGCCTCGTGGATGCCCTTCTTTTGATAGTGGTGGTGCAGCGGAGCCATCAAGAAAATGCGCCTGCCCTCTCCGTATTGCCGTTTGGTGAACTTGAAGTAGCCTACTTGCAGCATCACCGACACGTTTTCAATGAGGAAAATACCGCACAATACCGGAATGAGGAGCTCTTTGCGAATGGCAATAGCAAATACCGCAATGATGCCGCCGAGCGCCAAGCTACCGGTGTCTCCCATAAATACTTGGGCTGGAAACGCGTTGTACCACAAAAAGCCCACGCAAGCGCCCACAAAAGCCGCAATAAAAATCACGAGCTCTTCGGCCTCTGGAATGTACATGACGTTGAGGTAGTCGGCAAATTTGGCGTGTGAACTCACGTAAGCCAAGACAGCCAAGGCCAAGCCCACAATAGCTGAAGTACCGGTTGCCAAACCATCGAGGCCATCGGTCATGTTGGCGCCATTCGATACCGCGATGACAATAAAAATGACGATTGGAATAAAAATCAGCCAACCATAAGACTTATTGACATCGCCAATGAGCCAGTTGTAATTGAATTCATTGCCTTTGAAAAAAGGAATGGTGGTGGTCATGTCGTCGGTGCGGATCCATTTGTAGTTTTCACCCGCATTTTGGGAGTGCTCATGGGTCACAAAACGTTCATCAGCCAGCAATTTATAGTTTGCTGAAACGCGTTTGTGCACCACTACATCATTCGAAAAATAAAGAATCCCACCTACAATGAGGCCCACGCCAATCTGCCCAATGACTTTCGAGGTGCCTTTTAAGCCTTCTTTGTTCTTTTTAAATACTTTGATGTAGTCGTCTAAAAAGCCAATTAGGCCCAACCAAACGGTGGCAATGACCATCGTGATCACATAGACATTCTGCAATTTGGCGAACAAGAGTGTCGGAACCAAAATGGCCGCAAGAATAATGAGACCACCCATTGTTGGCGTACCAGATTTTTCTATTTGCCCAGCCAAACCGAGGTCGCGGACGGTTTCGCCAATTTGCTGCTTGCGCAGGCGGTTAATAATGCGCTTGCCAATCACAACCGATACAATCAAGGAAGTGATGAGCGCCAAAGACGCGCGAAACGAAATAAATTGGAACAATCCTGCACCAGGAAAATTCTGTTGATCGAGCCAGGAAAACAAATAATAGAGCATGTTATTTATCGAGTTGGTTAAAAAGTTCTTTGGTAATCGCGACGTCGTCAAAAGCGCTGCGCACGCCGTTGACTTCTTGATAAGTTTCGTGACCCTTGCCAGCGATGAGTAGGATATCTCCGGGTTGTGCAAGGAGCAGCGCCGTTTTGATCGCTTGTTTGCGGTCGAGTACGGCTAGCGTACGGCTTGCCGCTGCAGCATCTAAGCCCGCTTCCATGTCGGCAATGATTTGCTGCGGGTCTTCGGTGCGAGGGTTATCTGAGGTGAGTACGACTTGCTGGCTGCGCGCTGCGGCAATGGCAGCCATTTGAGGGCGCTTGGCTTTGTCGCGATCGCCGCCACAACCCACTACGGTAATGACTTTGTTATTTTGCTGAAATGCTGCAATTGTTGCCAAAACGTTCTCAAGCGCATCGGGCGTATGGGCGTAATCGACAATTGCTGTAATGCCTTTGGGGCTGCGCAGGTGCTCAAAGCGACCAGCTACGTGTGTGAGTTGGCTGAGTACGCGCAATACCTCGAGCGGCTCCTGCCCCAAGCCCACTGCCAAACCGTAAACCAAAAGCAAATTGGAAGCGTTGAAAGCTCCTACCAAACGGGTGTGTACTTCTTGGCCGTTGATCTGTAAAACCAAACCACTGAGGCTATTCTCGATGATTTTCCCTTTGAAATCGGCAGGTGTTTTGAGGGCGTAAGTTTGGCGCTTGGCGCGTGTATTTTGAAGCATTACCATGCCGTTGCGGTCATCGGAGTTGACCAAAGCCAAAGCCTGAGCAGGCAAAGCATCAAAAAATGCCTTCTTGACACGCAAGTATTCGGCAAAAGTGTGGTGGTAATCTAGGTGGTCATGGGTAATATTGGTAAAACCTGCAGCTGCAAAATGCAAACCGCCAATTCTGCCTTGGTCTATGGCATGAGAGCTCACTTCCATGAAGCAATACTGACAACCCGCAGTAACCATATCGCGCAGCAACGCATTGAGCGCTACCGGATCTGGCGTGGTGTGGGTGGCGGCAATGGCTTGGGTACCAATTTTATTAACAACGGTAGACAGCAGGCCGCAATAAAAACCCAACTGACTGAAAAGATCGTGTAATAAGGTCGCGGTGGTGGTTTTACCGTTGGTACCGGTAACACCCACCAAGGTGAGTTCTTTGGACGGATGCCCGTAAAATGCACAAGCTAAATGCGCCAAGGCCGTATTGGTATTTTCTACCAAAACGATAGTGGCATCGGCTGGTAGTTCAATTTGTTGTTGCACCAAAAACATGCGGCAACCTTGTTCGTAGGCCTGAGCTGCATATTGGTGTCCGTTGGTTTGGGTACCGACCATACAACAAAACAAGACGCCTTGCGCGGCCTTGCGCGAATCAAAAACAAGTGCAGTGGGCAACTCCTGCATGTCACCTTGAAGAAGTGTGTAGGGAAGATCCGAAAATAACTGCTTGAACTGACTCATTTTTTAATGTAATTTGATTTGAATCAACTGGCCTTTCACCAAAGTTTGACCAGGTGCAATAGACTGGCTATAAACCTGCCCACGGCCCACTAGGCGTACAATGAGCCCACGAGATTCCAATAAATAAACGGCGTCTTTGGCGCTCATGCCACTGACATTTGGCACCTTTTTATCTAGGATCGCCTTGCGCTGTACTTGCAAATGCTGATCTGAGGTATCGGCTTGCACCCATTCGCTGGAAGAGTTGAGCTGATAGCGCACATTGAGCTGCTTGAGCAAATAGGTTAAGTCTTTGCTGTTGCCACTTTTGAATTGAGGCACATCGGTAGCCATCGGATTGCGCGGATCATTGACAGCGCGGTGGTATTGTAAAGAGGAGGCGTAAATTTTGTTGGCGATTTCGGCAAATACCGTTCCCGAAACAGCTGCTCCATAATAGGCTACCACAGGGCGAGCAATCACGACAATACAAGAATAAACGGGCTTTTTAGCTGGGAAATATCCGACAAATGAAGCTTGGTATGCCTTGATTTTTTGCTCCCTATATCCACTTTCACCCCTCAATTGAGCTGTACCGGTTTTTCCAGCTATGCTAAACAAAGAACTCTTGAGCTGCTTACCCGTACCGCGGATCATGACGCCTTCCAAACATTTTTGCAAAATTTGGAGCGTATGCGTAGAACAAATCTCGGGGTTGAGTACGACAGGCTTGAAGCTTTTGATGACCTGACCGTGTCTTTTGATTTTCTCTACAAACAACGGACGCACCAACTGACCATTATTGGCAACCGCGTTGTAAAATGCCAAAGTTTGAAGCGGTGTTTGCATCACTTCATAGCCCACTGACTGCCAAGGCAAAGAAAGCGCAGACCAGTTCGCATCGCCCGGTTTGGAAACCTTCGGGCGCGGCTCCCCTTCGAGGTCTATGCCTAACTTTTCGGTGAGCCCGAATTGCGCTAAGCGCTTGATGAACATTTCTGGGTCGTTTCTGTACGAGCGATTGATCAATTGCAAAATGACATTCGAGGATTTCTCAAAAGCCTGCTGGATGGTAATGACGCCGTAGCCCATACCGTGATTGGAATCAGACATGCCATCGCCGCCTACCGTATAGCGCCCAGTTGCATTGACTTTGTCGGTGATTTTGAAACGTTCGTCTTCCAAACCTGCCATAATGGAGGCGAGTTTGAAAGTGGAGCCAGGTACTTCTAAATGCCCGATGGCATAATTGAAGCTCTCGGTGTATTTTCCTTTGCTGACCTTCGTGAGATTGGCAATAGCCCTTACATATCCGGTCTTTACCTCCATGAGAATGACGCTGCCGTGCTCCGCATCCATGTAAATCATTTGTTTTTCGAGCTCGGAGTGCGCAACTTCCTGAATTTCTTTGTCAATTGTAGTAATGACGTCGGCGCCCTCTACGGCGTCTTTGATGATTTTACCAGTGCGTTTCCAGCCCGAAGAGATGCGCTGTTCGATTTCCTTTCCTTCTTCACCCTTAAGGTAGTCGTAGTAAGCACCTTCAATGCCGACGCGCAGCGTATCGTGTGCGTTTTGAATTTTGTAGTAACCGAGTGTGCGGTTGAGCAAGTTGCCAAAAGGCTTTTTGCGCATGATGACCTCGATGTTGTCAATGATACCGCCCTTCATTTGACCTAATTCAAAGATGGGCAACGCGCGGAGTTTCTTGCGCGCGGAGTTGGTCACCTTTCTGCGGATCAATAAATAACGCACCCCATTGGCCCGAGCCTTTCTTATTTGCGCTTCGTAATCGTATGCTGATTTCTCTGGATACAAGCGGCTCAAGCCTTCACAAAGCCCGCTGATTTGCGCATCGAATATTTCGTCTTCGACCACCGTTGGGTCCATGTA
>JBFYPV010000109.1:0-3020 GCA_041303085.1 Crocinitomicaceae bacterium | reverse complement strand
AGCACGCAATGTATTGCTCGCCGATGAGCCCGATGAAGTTGTCTTTGCCGAAGTCGTCGGTGGTGAGTTTTTTGTAATAGCTGCCGTCTTGGTTGTAGATGGCGATGCTGGCATTGGCCAACGGTTTTTTGAGGCAATCTTGGAGGGCGAGCTCGACATAGCGTTTTTGGCCTTTGAGCTGGATGCTGTAGACTTCGTCTTTCCAGTTGTTGCGGTTCGAAGAAAAATAGCCTTTGCCGCTGAGGTCGTTGACCGAGAATGCAAAGTCGTCGGCGTTGGAATTAACCGGATTGCCGATGTTTTGAGGGGCGTTTTGAATGAGGTCTGATTGGAAAATATCTAAGCCACCAAGGCCTGGCCAACCGTTGGAAGAAAAGTATAGATAGCCGTCGAGCGATACAAACGGGAAGTTCTCATCTGCGGGCGTATTGACCTTTACACCTAGGTTTTCTGGCGCCTCGTAAGCCGTGCCGTTCCACTTGCAGCGGTAAATATCTGCGCCGCCAAAGCCGCCGGGCATGTCAGAAGAAAAGTATAAATGGAGGGAGTCGTCCACGACGCCATGGGCCACCGAATAACTGGGGTCATTCCATTTGAAGAGCGTTGTTGGTGTCCATTCGCCTTGCGTGTTTTCGTAGATGATCAACTGAAGGCGGTTGAATTTGACTTCGTTTTCTAAATCGATGGCTTCATGGTTACTGGTCATGTAGGCATAGCGATTGGTCTTTGAAAAACTCACGGGGCCGTCGTGCGGGTTGGTGCGCTTGATGCCATTCCAGATGATGTCTTTTTTGCTGCCGTCTTTGGCGTAAATGATGTCGGTAAAATATTGGCCGGTCTTGCCATAAATGCGGTTGACAAACCCCGAATTGTATTGCGTCGAGACATACAAAACGCCTTCTGGGTAGTCTGCTGCTGCAAACACTTCCCCTGTTTGAGAACTTCTAAATAGTTGGGCTGTATAGGGCGCTTGAATTGTTTTTGCTGCTTCAATCTGGGGCAGTTGCTTTTGCCAAGTTTGGAGTTGTGGATCTTGTGCAAATAGCTTCAAGCCAAGGTCAATTGTTTGGGAAAGTTTGTCGGTATTTTTGGTCAGTTGCAAGAGCTGAAGTTGCGTCAGGAAGTCTTTTGGCTGGAGTTCCTTGCCATTTGTTGTGAACTTCAAAGACCATTCGAGTGCGGCTTCGTATTGTTCTGATTCGTAGGCTGCGCTAATGAGCTGACGCACCGTATGGGTATCGATTTGCGTATTTTCTTGTGCAAGTTCGAGCCAAATCGGGTAAGCTTCGATGAAGTTATAAGACTTCGACAGCTTTTCAGCATATTGCTGCTTGTAGGATTGAGCCATGTAGCTGCTGCTCAGTGCAAAAAACGTAAAAATGGATAATAAACGCATCTTAAAAATATCTTGGGCTAATGAAAGCATTGAGTTTGGAACGGAGGTCAAAAGAGAGGCAGATTTCGTGACTGCCCCAGTTGCGGTAGAGCAGGCGGTTAAGCGGTAGCTCATAAGCGTAGCCCAAAGACCAGCGGTCAGAAGGGGAATACGCACAATTGAAACCAATGCCTTCGTTGTAGCGGTAAAGCACGCCCAGCCAAAATTGCTTATACAAGAAAGCAGAAACGTTTAGATCGAGACTCAGGGGCGCATTGGCCGTGTATTTGAGCAAGATGCTTGGCTTGATGTCGATCACTGAATTGTAAGGAATAACCATACCGGCAGTGAGGTAGGTGTGGCGCTGCAGATAAGAGTTGCTGATGGTGTCGAGGTTGCGTTCGATGAGGTGCGGCATGCTCAGGCCGATATACGCTTTTTTGTGGTAGGCGTAAATGCCCGCTCCCAAATTGGGCTTGCTCAGGCTATAACCTTGCTGCATGTTGGGGTCATTGAGGTCGGTGGCCAAGAGCGAAGAGAAATCAGCTTGGTTGTTCATCCAGCCGCCAGACATCCCGAAGGAAAAGCGCCAACTGCTTTGTTTGAATTTGAGGTGATACGCGGCGTTGAACATGGCTGCCAAATTAGAGCGAGATCCAATCTTGTCGTTGTTGAGCGTAAGACCCAAGCCTAAATTTTTACGCCAAACAGGCGCATGTACCGACAAGAACTGAGAACGAGGTGCGCCATCCCAGCCCAACCATTGTGCGCGGTGTACAAGCGTGGCGTTCAAAGAACCACGGCTGCCCGCATAGGCCGGATTAAAGTGCAGCGGATTGAAAAAATAAAGCGAAGACTGTGCGGTTTGCTGAGCTGTCCCGGCAAAAGAAACCACAAATAATATAAGAAGGAGGATAGTTTTCATCGTTTAGGGCTGAATTTCGATATAACCTTTGAGTGGTTCTTGTGATTTTTTGTGGGTGTCGATGTAATAAAAATAAGTAGCAGCAGGCAGTGGGCCTTCCGGGCTTCCTTTCTCAGACCAACCATTCCAATTGTTCAAATAAGGTTGTGCTTCATACACCAGGCTGCCCCAGCGGTTGAAAATCTTGACTTCAAGATCTGGATATTGTGCCGTATTTTGCAGCAGCCAAACGTCGTTGAGGTTGTCTCCATTTGGCGATAAAAACTGCGGTGCCACCACCTCAATCAGCGGCAAGCATTCAATGGCAAAAGTATCGCTCAGCTCGCAGTTGTTGGCATCTAAAAGCGTCAGGATGAAAGTACCTTCATCTATGCCGTCGAGGTAAGCGCCGCTTTGTCCATTGTTCCAGTTGTATTGCAACGGATTTTGCCCGCCGCTCCCTTGCACACTAATAGAGCCATTGGCCTCGCCACACTCAGAAATTTGCGTGCCCAGCAATTCAATAGAAAGGGCAGTGGGTTGGGTGAGAGTAAGGGTCGTGTCAACTTCACAGCCGTCTTCGTTGGTCAAGGTTATGGCATAGGTCCCGATACTTAAATTTTGCGCCGTATTGGAACCCGACACATTGGGTGTCCAAGAATAAGTAATCGGAGAAATAGACGAGGCGTTGAGCTGAATTTGCCCGTTGCTGCCTCCAAAACAAGAAATGTTGTTGACTTG
>JBFYPV010000108.1:0-3274 GCA_041303085.1 Crocinitomicaceae bacterium | reverse complement strand
GGAGCAGTTCACGGTGTGTCCTTGTGTTTGCGCTTGTACTTGTGTTTGAGTTTGTATTTGTGTTTGATTTACATTTGAACTTACCTGAACATTTGGGGTAACTGACGCAGCGGTCGTACTCACTCCTGTGCCGCTCGCATTGGCATTCAGGTTCACATTGACGCCACCCACAGACAAATTCATATTGAGGTTGATATTGTCATTCGGGTCTGTATTTGTAATTGTTGTATTTGTGGTCGTTTCTTGAACATTCATGTTCATATTGAGACCTGCAGCATTGGTATTCACCCCAGTGGATTGAACATTGACATTAGAAGATCCGGAAGTATTTACCGTTCCATTTGAAGTATTATTGTTGGTGGTGGTTTGAATCACAGTTGTATTTGGATTCGGAATTGTATTGACTACAACGGCATCTGAATAAACCGCAGCGTCGCTCGGACGATACACCACCGCTTCTTGGATCATGCCTTGGGTGGGTTCTTGGCCAATCAATTGCAATTTTCCTTTTCCTTTTTTGAAAATGATACGGGCCGTGATGTCGTAGGGTGCATCGATCATGAAGTTTTTGTCGATGTCTGGTGTTTTGCCGTCGGCAAAGATGACTTTGACTGCATAGCTGCCATTTTTTATTTGGCCAACTTGCACATTGGTTTCTGGTTTAGAATTCTGGCGAATGCCGTTCAAGACCACATAAAATTGCTGGCCGTTGTTGTTGAAAATGCTGAGGTTACTTTGTGCGAAAAGCGCAACTTGCGACAAAAGCAGTATAAGAAGTAGGCTTGTTTTCATAGAAATCAATTTTTTGTCAAAGAAAACGAAAAATTTGAAAGCATACAAAAACACAGACCCACGCTTTTTTCTAACTTCGTAGACATGAATTATGTCATTGTCGATGTCGAAACAACAGGTGGCCACACCAAAGACTCCAAAATCACGGAATTGGCCATGTACAAACACGACGGCAAACAAGTCATTGATCACTTCCAGAGCCTCGTAGACCCCGAACAAGCCATTCCAGAATTTATTGTGCGCCTCACGGGCATCACCGACAAAATGGTGGCCGGCGCGCCCAAATTCTATGAACTCGCAAAGCAAATCATTGAATTTTGCGAAGGCTGCACGTTTGTGGCCCATAACGTCGCTTTTGACTACGGCATGTTCAAGAGCGAATTCAAGCGCTTGGGTTACGAATTTCGCATGCCGCAACTTTGCACGGTTAGAGCCGCACGCATTGTGCTGCCCGGCCATGCTTCTTATAGTCTTGGTAAAATTTGTGCAGATCTCGGTATCCCTAATGCAGCCAGGCACCGCGCAGACGGCGATGCCAAAGCCACCGCGCAACTCTTCACTATTTTAATTGAAACCGACAAGAACCAGCTCAAAACGTTCATTCAAGACGTACTGAACCCTAAATCTGTGCATCCAAACCTCAGTTTAGAAAGTATAGAAGAGCTGCCCAACAAAACGGGTATTTACAAACTCTACAACGAGTTCAACCAGCTCATTTACGTGGGCAAAAGCATCCATATCAAGAAGCGCATCGAACAACACCTGCGCAACCACAAAACCGCCAAAGGACTGCAAATGATCCAAGATATTTGCAGGGTTGAATACGAACTCACGGGCTCTGAGCTCATTGCCATGCTGCTCGAGTCTAACCTCATCAAAGAAAATAAGCCCATTTACAACCGCAAGCTCCGCAAGAGTTTATTTCCTTATGGCCTCTACGATCAACAAGATTTCGATGGTTACATCAGACTCAAAATAGAAAGCACGGCCAAAAAAGACGAAGAGCCCTTAATGCAGTTCACTTCCAAAAAAGAAGCGCAATCTTACCTCGAACACATCGCAGGCAAGCTCGAATTGTGTCAGAAGCTCTGCTACCTCTACCCTACGCAAAGTGCTTGCTTTCACTACACCATTCAGCAGTGCAAAGGCGCTTGCGTACAAGAAGAAGACCCTGCGGCATACAACAATAGGGTTCAGCAATACATCGACCAACTGCAATTCAATGGCGATACCTTCTTTCTGGTTGATAAAGGCCGCAACAAAGGAGAAAAAAGCTTGGTCTGGATAGAAAATGGTATTTACAGAGGTTTTGGTTATGCGCCCTTTCATTTTCACGGCAAAGAACCCCTGCATTGGGCGCGCTACATCAATGTGGAGAAAGAAAACCGCGACAGCAAAACGATTGTTCACCAATTTATGCGCAAGCCCACCGGGCAAAAACGCATAGACCTCAACTCCAACGCCCAATGAGTGCGGCGCAAACTGGCAAACTCACATTTTTGGGTTCCGGGACCTCTCAAGGCGTGCCGGTGATTGCCTGCACTTGCCCAACATGCAGCTCTACGGACCCCAAAGACCAACGTTTGCGCGCGAGTGTGCTACTCGAATTTCCAGACCTGTGCATCGCTATAGACGCCGGCCCCGATTTCAGACAACAAATGCTGCGGGCAAAAGTGCGCCACCTTGACGCCATTCTCCTGACCCACGAACACAAAGACCACATCGCGGGCCTCGATGACATCCGCGCCTTCAATTACCAACGGCAAGCCGATTTCCCGATTTATTGCACCCCAAAAGTAGAAATGGCACTCAAACGTGAATTTTACTATGCTTTTGAGGCCAATCCGTATCCGGGCGTACCGCGTTTTGAGATCCGTCACCTCGAAGTAGGGCGTTTTCAAATAGACGCTTACACCATTGATGCCATTGAAGTTTGGCACCATCAAATGCAAGTACTGGGCTTTCGCTTTGGCAAATTGGCCTACATTACAGACGCCAAAACCGTAACAGCACAAGAAAAATCAAAACTTCAAGATTTAGACATCCTCATCATCAATGCGCTGCACCAATACCCGCATCCTTCGCACTTCAATTTAGCCGAAGCTCTTGAGTTTATTGCAGAAATCAAGCCCAAGCAAAGTTACCTGACGCACATCTCCCATCTGTTTGGCTTGCACGAACAAATCAGTGAAACGCTGCCAGCCAATGTGCAATTGGCTTACGACGGACTGCAGCTCACTTTCAATTATTCAGTTTAAATTTACCGCATGTCCAGACAAGATTTAATCGACATCGAGGCGCTCATCAAGAGTAAAAATCCACGTTTGCTCAAGTGGTTGCCGCGCTTTGTCATTGCCTTCTTGAAACGCAAACTTCACCAAAAAGAAATCAATGCCTTTCTGACAACCTACGGCCACCTCCAAGACCACGCCTTTTGCGAAGCACTCATCAATTACTTTGAAATTGACATCGCCATAGAGGG
>JBFYPV010000107.1:0-3297 GCA_041303085.1 Crocinitomicaceae bacterium | reverse complement strand
TCGTTTGGTCGAGTTCAGCTCAATTTTTAGATACCCTCAATGCCAATGGGCAAGCCGAACTTGGTTTGCTAGATCCACAAAATGCCTGGTATTACATTCAAATTTCAAATGCGTATTGTAGCGCTACGGATAGCGTTCAAGTGACGCTGGCAAGTGACGCTTTTACCTTGACTGGTCCCAGTTTAGTTTGTGCGCAGGCACCCTTTGCCTTGCAGCTTTCCGGCGCGGCCACTGCCCAAAACATTCAATGGAGCCCGACTGCCGCCATTGTAGGCGCGAGTAATTTACCAAATGCTACGGCAAGCATCTCCACAAGTCAGTATATTTATGTCGAGGTACTGAGCGCTCAAAATTGCCTACTGCAAGACTCCATTTTTGTGAATGTATCGGCGCTCAATCCGCTGGCTGTGGTAGCCAGTGCCGACCCCACCATCATTTTGCCCAATGCGAGCTCCCAACTCACCGGTTTGCCTTCTGGCAATTTCACCTACACCTGGACGCCTACCTTAGGCTTGTCGAATCCAAGTATAGCCAATCCGCAAGCGACCATTGAACAAACAACCGTGTTCACCCTCAATGTGTCAGATGGCTTGTGTACTGGTTCAGACACCGTCCTGATCAAAGTTTTTGACAGTATTTGTGGGGCGCCTTTTGTGTTCATTCCAAATGCTTTTTCTCCAAACAAAGATGGTCAAAACGACAAGCTTTATGTGCGCGGCCCCTTCATCGAAAGTTTCATCTTTCGGGTCTATGACCGCTGGGGAGAGCTCGTTTGGGAAACGACCAATCTGAGCGAAGGTTGGGACGGCACTTTTAGGGGCAAACTCCTAGACCCCGACGTCTACGACTATTACCTCCAAGCAACTTGTGTTGGCGGTTTGGAGAACATCATCAAAGGAAACGTTACGCTCATTAGATAAATCACCATGAAAAAAATCATTACCTCCAAATCTGAGAAATTTTTAGAAGCCTACCTCAATAACGCGAGCCCCACAGGTTTTGAAACTTCTGGCCAGCAAATGTGGCTAGACTACATCAAGCCCTTTACGCAGGAGTATTTCACCGACGCCTATGGTTCGGTTGCAGCGGTGATCAATCCAGGGCAGGCCTATAAAGTGGTGATTGAAGCACATGCCGATGAAATTTCTTGGTTTGTACACTACATTACCAAAGACGGTTTCATCTACTTGCGTCGCAACGGCGGCTCTGACCACATGATTGCGCCATCCAAGCGCGTCAATATCCATACCGACAAAGGGCCCGTAAAAGCGGTCTTTGGTTGGCCAGCCATTCACATGCGCCAACAAAAAGAGGAGACGCCCAGCATGAAAAACATCTTTCTAGATTGCGGTTGTGCTTCTAAGGAAGAGGTCGAAGCACTGGGTATTCATGTGGGTTGTGTGGCTACATTTGAGGACGAGTTTATGGTCCTCAATAAAAATAAATATGTAGGTCGAGCACTTGACAATCGGGTAGGGGGCTTCATGATTGCCGAAGTAGCGCGCCTGCTTTTTGAGCAAAAGAAACAGCTGCCTTTTAGTTTGTATATCGTCAATTCTGTTCAAGAAGAGATTGGCCTAAGAGGTGCCGAAATGATGGCGCATCGCATCAAGCCAGACCTCGCCATCGTTACCGATGTGTGTCACGACACCGCTACACCAATGGTCGATAAAATTGAAAACGGAGACCAACAAGGTGGCAAAGGCCCTGTGCTGACTTACGGCCCAGCGGTTCAAAATAATTTGCTGCGTTTCATTATTGCCGCTGCAGAAGCCGAGAAAATCCCTTTCCAGCGCGCTGCGGTTTCGCGCTCTACGGGTACCGACACCGATGCTTTTGCGTATTCAAACGAAGGCGTGACCTCAGCACTCATTTCTTTGCCCTTGCGCTACATGCACACGACCGTAGAAATGGTCCAAAAAGAAGATGTAGAAAACTGTATTCGCCTGATTTACGCTGCGCTTTTGCGCTTAGAAGATGGTCAAGATTTCAGAACCTTGAAATAAGCATAGCTTCTGACGAGCAGAAATGAACGTACTTTAGATCAATTTGATTTGTAAGTCGTCTATTTCGATGAGGTCTCCGCTAACGAGTTTGGCGCGCTTGCGCAGCTCCTGCTCTCCGTTGCGCAAGACATAACCTTCCTCCACAATTGCTTTGGCGTGGCCTCCTGTTTCGGCAATACCGAGTGCCTTGAGCAAGCCAATGAGCTCAATATACGGGCCGTTGATTTGAAATTCCTGCATGTTTACTTTCCTTTGAGTTCCATGGCCTTGAGCGTGTTCATCATCAAGGAAGCAATAGTCATGGGGCCAACGCCACCAGGTACGGGCGTAATAAAACTGGCTTTGGGCGCCACTTCTTCAAAGTGTACATCGCCAACGAGTCTCCAACCGCGTTCGCGGCTTGGGTCGTCTACGCGTGTGGTTCCGACATCGATGATCACAACGCCGTCTTTGACCATATCGGCAGTCACAAAATTAGGGCGGCCAATGGCGGCAATAATGATGTCAGCTTCTTGGCAGATGGCTTTGAGGTTGCGTGTTTTGGAGTGCGCAAGTGTAACGGTGCAGTTGCCGGGGTTGCTATTGCGGCCGAGCATGATAGACAGTGGGGTACCAACGATATTACTGCGTCCAATAATGACACAGTTTTTACCTTCAGTTGGAATGTCGTTGCGGCGAATGAGTTCTAAAATTCCGGCTGGGGTAGCGGGTAAGAATCCCGGCAAATTGAGGATCATGTTGCCGATGTTGCGCGGATGAAAGCCGTCTACATCTTTTTTAGGGTCGATGGCCTGCGTAATTTTGAGCTCGTCGATGTGTTTGGGTAAAGGCAATTGCACAATAAACCCATCGATGCTGCGGTCTTGGTTGAGGCTTTCTACTTTTTCGAGTAAGATGTCTTCGGGGACAGTTTCGTCGTAGCGAATGAGCGTGCTCTCAAAACCAATCGCCTCGCATGCTTTTACTTTTGACGTCACATAAGACACCGAGCCGCCGTCGTTGCCCACTAAAATAGCGGCAAGATGGGGTATTTTTTGGCCGGCTTGCTTACGCAACTGCACTGCTGCTTGTAATTCTGCTTGAATTTGAGCTGCGGTGGCTCGTCCGTCTAGTAATTTCATGCTAAATTTTTTGCAAAGATACAAAGAAGCGCGGTGGCTGCAAATCCTGTATCTTTGTACAAACGTTTAAACATGAAAAACTGGGTTTTTTTGATCGCCTTGCTTTTTGCAGGAAAATCAATTGCACAATTGCAATACATGGGTTCTGAACTGGGCTTAGAGCCTTACAT
>JBFYPV010000106.1:0-6102 GCA_041303085.1 Crocinitomicaceae bacterium | reverse complement strand
TCATGATGGGTTACTACAAAAATCAAGAAGCCACCAATGAAGTTTTTGATGCCGACGGTTGGTTTTGTACCGGTGATATCGGCACCTTCCAAGAGGGCAAGTTTTTGAAGATTACCGATCGCAAAAAAGAGATTTTCAAGACCTCTGGGGGTAAATATATTGTGCCGCAAGCCATGGAAAATCGACTCAAGCAATCTCGTTTTATTGAGCAGGCCATGGTGATTGGTGAGGGCGAGAAATTCCCAGCTGTATTTATTGTTCCCAATTTTGCTTTTGTAAAAGAATGGGCACAGCGTCATGCACTTGATTTCTCAAAGCTTTCTAACGACGCCATCATTGAGAATCAGGCCTTGATAGACCGCATCAATGAAGAAATTGCAACGATCAATAAAGAATACGGTTCTTGGGAGCAACTCAAAAAAGTCAAGCTCTTGCCGCAAGAATTCACCATTGAAGGCGGCGAACTCACGCCAACGCTTAAGTTCAAGCGCAAAAAAATACTTGAGAAATACCAAACTCAGTACCAAGCCATCTATAGTGCCTAAGGCATGATAAGGCATAAAAAAAGCCGGCGTGAGCCGGCTTTTTGCGTTACAGTAAGTAACTAGGATTAGTGCTTTTCTCCAGAACAAGACTTTTGAGTCGAGTTGCTAGAAGAGCAAGATTTTTGTGTAGAGCTAGAAGAGCAGCAGCTACCGCTTTTCTTTTTCTTTTTGCGCTTGTCGTCGTCTTTCTTAACGATTTGCGTTCCGTTTACAGCTGCATAAGCTGTGCTTGCCATAGAACCTACGAATGTGGTAAGGGCAATTGCTACAAATACTTTTTTCATGGCGTTTTTTTTTATAAAGTTACAAATTAATTTAAAGTACCAAGCTTGGTGAGTTTAGCTTGCACTTTTTGTCCGAGTTCCACATCAATTTTCGTGCCCAAAGGCAAAAATAAATCGACGCGAGACCCAAATTTGATGAAGCCGAATTCTGCACCCGTTTCAGCTTTGTCTCCAATTTGGGCGTAATAACAAATCCGACGCGCCAATGCGCCCGCAATTTGACGAAAAAGGATTTCTGTTCCGCTGGCGTGTTTGACCACGCAAGTGCTGCGCTCGTTGTCTGTGCTGCTCTTTGGGTGCCAAGCAACCAAAAACAAGCCCGGGTGATACTTGGTATAACTCACTTCACCGGCTATCGGATAATAATTGGCGTGCACATTCATCGGCGACATAAAAATAGATACTTGAATGCGCTTGTCTTTGAAGTACTCTGTTTCTTCGACTTCTTCAATCACCACGACTTTGCCATCTGCAGGGCACATGATATCTTGTGGGCCGGCCGTGCAGGTACGCTTAGGAATCCTAAAAAACTGGATAATGAGGTAGAGCAGTACTGCGAAACCGATTTCAAGAAATAAATACAGGCCGAAAATAGAGCAGGCCAAAAGATAGTAATTGAGGGCGCTCAAGCCCAGAAATATAACAATGCTCCCAAGCATAATGGAGCGTCCTTCGCGGTGAAAAGTCATCATTTCCAGTAAAGATAGATTATTGACCAACAATAGAAAAATGGAATTGTAAAAAGAGCGGCATCGAAGCGGTCCAGAACCCCACCGTGTCCGGGCAAGATTTTGCCGCTGTCCTTGACGGCCAAACTTCTTTTGAAAAGCGATTCTAGTAAATCGCCGAAGATGGCGCCAGGTGCAATAATGAGCGCCGAGACCATCCAAAATAATACTTCGCCTTTGTTGATATACGACCCGATAATGAAACCGAGTAGCAAGGTAAACAAGATACCGCCAAAGGTTCCCTCCCAGGTTTTTTTAGGAGAAATCCGCTCAAAAAGCTTGTGTTTTCCAAAAGCTCTGCCACTAAAATAAGCGAAAGAATCGTTGGTCCAGATGAGTAAAAACATGCCCAGAACTTTGGGCAGCGGGGAGGTGTCGCGGACATGTAAATCGATGCTCAAATAAAAGGGCCCAACGACATAAATAATGCCGAAAACCAACACCGAAATGTTGAGCAAGGGGTGCTGGTGCTTGGCCCAGAGTTCGTTGAGGATGAGCGTAAAGAAGAGCGGAAAGATCAGACTTAGAGAGATCACGGAGAACCACTCAAAACTAATTCCCACTAAAAGTATATAAATGAAAATGCCGATAAAAATGCCAATTTCATTCGATACCTCTACCACTTGATGCTGCTTGAAGAAGTTATAAAACTCCCACAAGCCAACAATCATGAAAAAAGAAAAGACAAGTGCAAAAGCATAAGGATTCCAGAGCATAGAACCGATCACAAGGGTGCCAAAAACAGCACCAGTGATCATGCGTTGCCCCAGGTTTCCGATCATGCGTTGGGCGTTGGTTCAGTATCTGAAGTTGGTTCAGAAGTGGCCTCATCGTCAGAAATCGGTTCTTCGGATGTAGGTTCTTCAGTTGTGGATTCTTCCGACGGGGTTTCTTCCGTTTTGACATCTTCGGACTCCGTTTCTTCACCAGTCCCCAACATGTTGTTTGTGTTGCGCTCGCTAGCAGCTGCCTCGATTTCTGTTGAAATTTCTTCGATAGGGTCCCAAGGGCGTTTGCCAAAAATAGCTTCTAGGTCTTCTTTGAAGATGACCTCAGAGGTGAGCAAGCGATCGGCGAGTTGCCCTAATTTATCTTGGTTTTCACCGAGTAATTGCAGCGCACGTTGGTACTGACCTTCGATGAGTTTGCTAACTTCTTCGTCGATGACTTTAGCGGTATCCTCAGAATAAGGCTTGGTAAAGGCATCTCTGCCCTGTGAGTCGTAGAAGGAGATATTGCCCACGCGCTCGTTGAGGCCATAGATAGAGGTCATGGCGTATGCTTGTTTGGTGACGCGTTCTAAATCGGATAAAGCACCGGTAGAAATACGCTTGAAGGTGAGTTGTTCCGCTGCGCGACCACCGAGGGTAGCACACATGTCGTCGAGGAGTTGCTCGGTAGTAGTAATGCTGCGCTCTTCTGGTAGGTACCATGCAGCACCTAAAGATTGTCCGCGTGGCACGATAGTCACTTTCACCAAAGGATTGGCGTACTGCAAGAGCCAAGAAACGGCTGCGTGGCCTGCTTCGTGGTAGGCAATCGTTTTCTTTTCTTCTGGCGTAATGATTTTGTTTTTCTTTTCTAGGCCACCAATGATGCGGTCAACGGCGTCGAGGAAGTCTTGTTTTTCGACTTGTGTTTTGTTGTGACGCGCTGCGATGAGTGCCGCCTCGTTACACAAATTGGCGATATCTGCTCCGGAGAAACCAGGGGTTTGTTTGGCCAAAAACTCGACGTCGATTTCTGTCGAAATTTTGAGTGGCTTGAGGTGCACACCAAAAATCGCTCGGCGCTCGTTGAGGTCTGGCATGTCGACATAAATTTGACGGTCAAAGCGACCTGCGCGCATCAAGGCGCTGTCGAGTACATCGGCACGGTTGGTAGCAGCCAAGATGATCACACCCGAATTGGTGCCAAAGCCATCCATTTCGGTGAGGAGTTGATTGAGGGTGTTTTCGCGTTCGTCGTTGGTATTGAAACCGTTGTTTTTGCCGCGTGCGCGTCCGATTGCATCGATCTCATCGATGAATATGATAGCAGGTGCTTTTTCTTTGGCCTGACGGAACAAATCGCGAACGCGTGAGGCACCAACCCCAACGAACATTTCAACGAAATCTGAACCCGAAAGCGAGAAAAACGGCACTTTTGCTTCGCCGGCTACTGCTTTGGCAAGTAAGGTTTTGCCTGTTCCTGGAGGGCCTACAAGCAAGGCGCCTTTCGGGATTTTGGCCCCGAGTTCGGTGTATTTCTTAGGGTTCTTGAGGAACTCGACAATTTCTACAATTTCTTCTTTGGCGCCTTCAAGACCAGCTACGTCTTTGAAAGTAATGTTGGTACTTTTGCCTTTTTCATAGACTTGTGCACGCGATTTGCCAATATTGAAAATTTGACTGCCGCCGCCAGCACCGCCGCCTCCACCAGACATGCGTCGCATGACGAACATCCAGATCAAGACAATGATACCAAATGGCAATAAATAGCCTAAGATTTGAGCAATCCAGTTGGTTTCGATGACGTTTTCGTAGTCGTGGTAACCGCGCTCGTCCAAAGATTTTTCAAAATTGGCGTGGTTGCCAATGTTTTCTAACTCAAAAACAATTTTAGAAGGTTGGGCATTTTTGTTGGCCAACAACTTGCTTAGTTTCGGGAAGTCGAGGTTTTTGCGGCTGTTGATGTAGGTAGTGGCACTTTTGCGCAACTGGAACCTCGCCGTACTTTGATTGACAATCTTGACTTGCTTCACACCTTTCGCTTCTACGAGGTCGAGGAGCGTTTCTTTGTACTTAATAGTAGTGGTGGTTTCGCTGTTGATGTAAAGGTGCGTGCTGACCAATACAAGGACAAACGCAATGTAAATCCAGTAAACAGAAAACGGATTTTTTCTTTTTTCTTCAGACATGTTGACGGATATTATAAGTTGGGAAGATCGGTACGCTTGGCATCGGCCCAAAGGTCTTCGATGTCGTAGAAAGATCGTGCGTCTTTGTAAAATATATGACATACTACATCGATGTAGTCGAGCAAAATCCATTCTGAATTGGACTTTCCTTCTGTATGCCAAGGTTTTTCTTTGAGTTCTTTGCGGGTATTGCGCTGTACATTGCTCGCGATACCGTCTACTTGCGTGCTCGATTCACCACTGCAAATGACGAAGAAGTCGCAAACGGCGCTGTCGAGTTCGCGGAGGTCTAAAATGGTGATGTCTTGCGCTTTGTTATTTTGCATCCCTTCGATAATTACGTCGACGAGCAACGCTGAGGGCTCTAATTTTTTCTTTTTTGCCATTGATTTGTTTCTATTACAAAACTAACTGATAAATTTGAATCCACTTGATTTTCATGATGACCAAATTCGGTTCTGTTTTCATTCAGTTAGCATCGGTCGATTCTACCAACAATTATGCTGCCAATCTTATTCAACAAGGAAGTTGTCAAGATGGTTCGGTAATTATGGCAGATTATCAAACAATGGGCAGAGGGCAACGCGGCAATTCATGGCAGTCTGTCAGTGCTGCAAACCTCATGTTTAGCATCGCATTTCAACCCAAATACCCTTTAGAAGAGCAAATCCGACTGGCATGGTACAGTGCTATTATTTGGCAGCAATGCTTGTTGCGTTTTGGTTTGAGTACACAAATCAAGTGGCCAAACGACATTTATGTGCAGGGCTCCAAAATAGGCGGGATCCTGATCGAACAACAACTCAAAGGAAGTCAGCTCGATTGGAGCATCCTCGGTTGCGGCATCAATGTCAATGAAAGTCCTGAACTCAAGCAAGCAACTAGTATTTACCAAGAAACAGGGCAAAAGTTCAAACCGCTCACCGTGCTCACTGAATACCTCGATTTACTCAATGGCCAACAAGCTTTACTCTACGGTGATTTCTTGAAACTGAAGGGTTTGTTTGAAGAAGGCCTGGGTTTTAGAAACCAGCCATTGCAATTTGAAAGAAAAGATGGTCTACCCTTTGAAGGCAGCATTCTGGGCGTAAATGAACAAGGTCAATTGCAATTGGACGTGAAGGGCACGGTTCAAAGTTACGGCAATCAAGAAATCCGGTTTTTATTGCCCAGCACTTAACTGAGTAGCGAGATTGCTCGCCATTTCTGTCAGGAGTTTTTGCAAGGGCTTTTCGACGAGCATTTTAAGCATCATATTCAAATCGGCCTTGATTTCAATGAAACCTTTCGTGGCGTTGTCTTCGGGCTGTAAATGCACAAATAAATCGAAGGCAAAAGGGTTGCTTTTTGCCCCTTTGAAATGAAGGAGCTTGGTTTCTATCAACTGTTTTTCAAGTGTTAACTCGATTTGGCCCGCAGCTTTAAAGCTAAACTGGCTAGGGGAACACTGAAAACCTGAGGTTTGGTTTTCGGGCAGCAAAAATTGGTAGTTCGCGGTATTGGCTAAGAAGTCATTGACGCGCGTTACGGCAGAATCAATATGGAATTCTTGGCTTTTGAGCGAGAGCATTTTATTGCGCTTGGGGGTCTTGCATCCAGGTGCTTGGGTTGTTGCGCCAAGCGTGTAAGGTGGCTTCGTCTGCGGC
>JBFYPV010000105.1:0-2630 GCA_041303085.1 Crocinitomicaceae bacterium | reverse complement strand
TCCTTCAAAAGCACGAAAACGACCACCCCATTATTGGTCATATTTTAGAATACCGCCAATTGCGCAAGCTCAAGAGCACCTACGTAGATCCGCTTCCAACGCTTTGCGATCCTATTGACGGTCGTATTCACACGAACTTCATGCAAACTGTTACGGCAACGGGCCGCCTGAGTTCGAACAACCCCAATTTGCAGAATATTCCCGTGCGCTCTGCTAAAGGCCGAGAAATTCGCCGCGCTTTTGTAGCCCGTTCGGCAGATTTTCAACTCATGGCGGTAGACTACTCTCAAATCGAATTGCGTATTATTGCCGCGCTTTCCGGCGACCCGAACATGATCAGTGCCTTCAAAAGCGGACACGATATTCACGCAGCCACTGCCGCTCAGGTTTTTCACACACCTTTAAATGAGGTCACTAGAGAACAGCGCAGCGCAGCCAAGGCAGTCAATTTCGGCATTATTTATGGCCAATCTGCTTTTGGCTTGGCCCAAAATCTACAAATTTCGCGTACCGAAGCCAAAGGCATCATCGACGCCTATTTTGAACAATACGGCACCATCAAAACCTACATGGATAAAGTCATTGCGCAAGCAAGAGAATCGGGCTATGTAGAAACTATCTTGAAGCGCCGCCGTTATTTGCCCGACATTCATTCTGCCAACGCAGTCGTGCGTGGTTTTGCCGAGCGCAATGCCATTAACGCACCCATTCAAGGTTCGGCTGCAGACATCATCAAGTTGGCCATGGTAGCTGTACACAAAGCCATGAGCAAGGAAAACCTGCAATCAAAAATGATTTTGCAAGTACACGATGAACTTGTATTTGATGTCCATAAGGATGAAATCGAACAAATGCAACAACTCGTCAAAAAAGCGATGGAAGAAGCCGTGGCCATGGAAGTACCGATGGAGGTCGAAATGAAAACAGCGCCTAATTGGCTTGAGGCGCACTAATAAACTTAAGGTATCTTTGTAACTCTTAATAGACAAAATGGAAATTCTCATTAAAGCAGCTCAGCTCATTACTTCTCTAGCGATCCTTGTAACGCTTCACGAATTCGGTCATTTTATACCGGCAAAATTATTCAAGACCCGCGTCGAGAAATTTTATCTTTTCTTCAATCCGTATTTTTCTTTTTTCCGCTGGAAACGCGTGAACGGCGTGAAGAAAAAATCTTGGTTCAGTAAGTCTTCGCCAAGCGAATGGTCAGAAGATCCAGACACCACAGAGTGGGGGATTGGTTGGGTACCGCTCGGGGGTTATGTCAAAATAGCCGGCATGATCGACGAATCAATGGACACCGAACAACTCAAAAACGAACCACAACCTTGGGAGTTCAGAAGTAAAAAACCTTGGCAGCGCCTGATCATCATGATCGGTGGTGTTACCGTCAATCTCGTATTGGGTTTCATTATTTACATTGGCGTAGTTTTTACATGGGGCCAGTTAACACTCGACCAAAACAAGTTGAAAGAAGGCTTGGGTGTGCATCCTTACATGGCTAAATACGGCATTTATTCTGGCGATATCATTTTAGACATAGAAGGCAAGAAACCCCTCAATTTAGATGATATCAATAAAGAAATTTTATTGCGTGGTGCGCACAAGATTACCGTTCAACACCAAGACGGCACCATTGCTCACCTCACACTTCCTTCCGATATCGACAGCAAATTATTTCAAGCCGGCGCTTTGCCTGCATTTACTTTGCGCTCCAATTCGCTCAAAGTGGCAGAGGTGAGCAAAGATTCTCCAGCACTGCGCGCGGGGCTCAAAGCGAAAGACCACGTTTACGAAGTCAACGGAAAAGTCATTCGCTACTATGACGAGTTTCAAGCGGAGCTTTTTGCACACAAGAATGAGAAAGTGGCTATTAAGGTGGCCAGAAAAGGTAATTCAAAAGATACGATCACACTTGATGTCAAAGTGAAGGCAAACGGAACGATCGGCATCATGGCCAACTCAGAGTTCATCGACCAAAAAGCGATTGCTGAGAAAAAATATGGTTTTGCACAGAGCGTAAGCATCGGGATGGGTTACGGCTACAATACCTTATCTGACTACGTGAGCCAATTCAAATTTGTCTTTACCAAAAAAGGCGCGACGCAAATTGGTGGCTTTGCTTCTATTGGCAATATGTTCCCACCACTTTGGGACTGGCATACTTTCTGGCTCACCACCGCCTTGTTGTCTATTATTTTGGCCTTCATGAATATTTTACCGATTCCGGCACTCGATGGCGGCCATGTTGTTTTCCTTTTATATGAAATGATCACCGGTAAAGAGGCGCCTCAAAAAGTGTTGGAGGTCGCGCAGTATATCGGTATTTTCTTATTGCTTTCATTGATGATCTACGCCAATGGCGCCGACTTAGTCCGTTGGTTAATCAAATAATTTGCTATGCAACGTTTTCAAAATTATGTTCTCGGACAATGGCTAGATGGCCAAGGAGAAGAAACCCCTTTGTTCAATGCACTAACCGGTGCGCAAATCGGAGCAGTTTCTAGTGCGGGCCTTGACTTTGCCGAGGTACTGACTTACGCCAGACAAAAAGGCTACGCGCTGCGCAAAATGACTTTTCAAGAGCGCGGCCGCATGCTCAAGGCCTTGGCTTTGTTTTTAATGGAGCG
>JBFYPV010000104.1:0-2779 GCA_041303085.1 Crocinitomicaceae bacterium | reverse complement strand
CCTGCCCTCGATGCATTTTTATACTAAGCTCATTTCTTGGTGCTCATGAAAAACCTTCTTTTTTCCTTCATTTTTATTCTGTTTTGTTCGTTTTCCTTTGGGCAACTGAAGCGAACCCTTTTCAACGACAATTGGGAATTTCAAGCAAAGCCCTCCGATCCCGTTTCCATTGTCTCGTTGCCACATACGCCCAAATTAGAACCTTTGGTGATGAATGGTCAGTTTATTGGAGAGGTCGTCTACCGCAAAAGATTCGATTATCAGTTGCAAAAGGGCCGGCGGCTTTTTCTGCATTTTGAAGGTGCCATGCATACGGCAAGCGTCGCTTTGAATGGCCAAATCATCGGTAGCCATGTGGGTGGTTACTTGCCTTTTGAGGTGGACTTAAGCGAAGAACTGCGAGATTCAGCCAATGTACTTGAGGTATTTTTAGACAACCGAGAAGACCCCACTGTTCCGCCCGGAAAGCCACTTAAAGACCTCGATTTTTATTACCATGCCGGCATTTACCGGAATGTGTGGTTAAAAGAAGTGGACGGCGTTCAAATACAAGATCCTTATTTTCAAACCATAGATGCCAATGCTTCATCAGCTGCACTTCAACTGGATTTCGAGTTAAAGTATCAACCTGATTGGATCCGCTTACCGCTTCAAGTAGAGGCAAAATTAGGAGACGCAACTTTCACACTTACCAATGAATCATTCATAGATTCAACTAATGTCATTTCCTACACCGGGAAACTAAACCTGAAAACTCCTCAATTGTGGTCTCCATCCGATCCGAAGCGCTATGACTTAAATATTTATGTCATTATTGCACAAGACACCATAGCAAGGCAAGTTTTAAAAGTGGGTATTCGCAAAGCTGAACTCAAGCCCGACGGTTTTTATTTGAATGGCGCCAAACTTTTTTTGAATGGCACCAACAGGCATCAGGAGTATCCTTACGTGGGCAATGCAGTACCTGACAACGCACAAAAACGCGACGCACAACTGATCAAAGAAGCAGGTTTTAATTTTGTCCGGCTTTCGCATTATCCGCAAGCACCAGCTTTTTACGAGGCCTGCGACGAACTTGGCATCATTGTCATGGATGCCATTCCTGGTTGGCAATATTTTAATACGTCATCGATTTTTACGCAAAGATGTAAAAATGACCTATATGCTTTGACTTTTAGAGACCGCAACCACCCTAGTGTCATTTTTTGGGAAAACTCACTCAATGAAACCACCATGCCGGAAGAATTCATGCTGGATATGAATCTCATTTTAAAAGCGCAAATCGGCTCCAATGGTTTTTCTGCCGGTTGGCTCGATCACCCAAGCTACGATGTTTTCATGCCTGCTCGCCAGCACGCCAAGGCCCCCGACTACTGGGCTAACTACAAGCCCAAAGCGAAAGCGCTGTTCATTGCCGAATACGGAGACTGGGAATATTATGCGCAAAACGCAGGTTTCAATCAAACGCAATTTGCCGATTTGGCACCTACGGAAAGAAACTCAAGGCATCTGCGCGGTGCCTCCGAACAAGCGCTCTTACAACAAGCCTACAACTTTCAAGAGGCTTCCAATTCTAACCGCAAAGGAGCAAATAGCATCGGAGAAGCCAATTGGGTTTGTTTCGACTACAACCGCGGCTATAGTCCTGATTTAGAAGCATCGGGAATATACGACATCACGCGTTTGCCAAAGTATGCTACAGACTTTTACAAAAGTCAAGGTCTTTCGTTTTCAAAACAACCGTATGTGTCCATTGCCTCTCGTTGGGACGGAAATTCAAGTACTACCGTTACGGTTTACTCCAATTGCCCAAGTGTGTCTTTGTTTTTAAATGACAAGCAAATCGCCCTGCAAAAACAGTCCAAGAAAGAGGCGTCTACGCATTTAACGGCGCCTCCTTATACCTTTGTAATTCCTCAATTTGAGCCGGGTAAACTCACTGCATATGGCCTCGATCAGCGTCAAATTCGTGTTGCTGCTGCTCAAGTTCAGACCCCAGGAAAACCTACGCAAGTTGTATTGGAATTAGATACCTTAAACATGGGTATTGATCTTCAGCAAGCAGATTTGATTTTTATCCGCGCTAAATTACGCGATGCCAACGGCACGGTAGTCCCGACCAACAATTACAAAGCTACCTTTAGTTGTTTGGCCGAAGATGCAGGTTTGGTGTCGCCAGCTATACAACTTTTTGAAGCAGGTATTGCCAGTGCACTCTTGCGTACCGAAACGCCAACGCACCCCATTCAAATAAAGGTGAGTATTCCCGAATTGAACCTCAAAGAAACGCTGATTTGGAAACCCCAACCCTAAAGCGACTGCGCGTCATAGCCCCAGGTCGCATCAATTTATTGGGCGAGCACCTCGACTACAATCATGGCATTGTGCTTCCTGCGGCTATTGACCGCCATTTTGAATTTGAAATCCAGGCGCGTCAGTCTCCATTGATCTTGATCGAAGCACTGGACTTGAATGAGCAGTGGGAATTTTTATGGGCTGAACTAAGTAGTTCAACAACAAGTGGTTGGAAAAACTATGTGAAGGGTGTTTTGCTTCTAATGGGCCTAGATTCCCACCAACCTGCAGGTCTGCACATTCGCTTCACTAGCAATATTCCCATTGGCGCTGGGCTTTCTTCTTCTGCTGCGCTTTGCTGTGGCTTGGCTTTTGGTCTCAATGAATTTTACGACCTTGGCAAAACACGCCAAGAACTGGCCTTACTTGCCCAACAAACCGAACACCAATTTGCGGGAGTGAAGTGCGGGCTCATGGATCAGGT
>JBFYPV010000103.1:0-12455 GCA_041303085.1 Crocinitomicaceae bacterium | reverse complement strand
TGGCAGTTGTTCCGTAGATATTGACACTCGCTACATAACCAATTGGTGTGCCTGGGTTGAGTACAAACATTACGGAGTCTAGGAAGTCGTTTTGGGTGAGGGTGTAGTTGTTACCAAATTCGATGTTGGTGGCACCCGGGGCACTAGTTGTGCTGACACCCAAAGAACCTGTTACTCCAACCGTGCGAGACATTTCGCCTGTGGTGCGGGTAAAGGTGGTTGTTTTGCTGTTGTTTTGCGGAATTTGGTCTCCGGTGTTGTTGAAGACGTAATCAATGGTGTACGCACCTAAAGCCGTTACGTTGAAGTTCGCTACTGTAAAGGTATCGATTTGCGTCGGTGCGAGGTCTTGAGGAGCACTTGTAGCTGTATACAAAACTGCGTTGCTTGCATCTTTGACTGTTACGGTTAAAGTTACACCTGTAGCCGCTGCTGTTCCTGTATTGACACTTCTTGCCCAGAAAGTAAGGTCGTTACCTGTTAGAGACTGACGCGTATGTAGTTTCGTGCTTTGTCCGCCTGGGTTGGCGTTGTTCAAGAAAGCAATTTCGTTTGACGGATCTGCACCAAATTTAGGGCGGATCATGAAAGCTGGGCTAACGCCATAAGCCTCAACAGGGGTCCAGGCACCAGCAGCACCAGTACGTA
Organism: Crocinitomicaceae bacterium; assembly: GCA_041303085.1. Classification (GTDB taxonomy): domain Bacteria; phylum Bacteroidota; class Bacteroidia; order Flavobacteriales_D; family Crocinitomicaceae; genus UBA952. Next base: position 11,807 of record JBFYPV010000103.1, on the reverse strand, counting down.
CTACGTTTTTACCTGCTGTGAACAAGCTGAGGTCACCACCAACAGGGAAAGAGGTCGTTCCAGTTTTTTTAATGGCGATGAGGTATTCACCTGCAGTAACCGCAATAGGTGTTGGGAAGGTATGGAATTTCCAGCCTGAACCATTTGCAGTGATGTTTGCAGAGGTATACAAAGGAGTTGTGGCAACAACGCCTGCTGTAACTTGAAATACTTGTACGGTGTACACTTGTGTAGTGGAGGTACTTTGGATAAAGTAAGCAGCACCGGTCATGTTGTCTGCACCGTATACAGTATGAATGACACCTTGCGTGTATTCTAGTGTAGAAGACCAGTTATAGGCCACTTGATAAACGTTGTTGTCGCGGGCAGTATAGTTGAAGTCTATGGTGAGGTTTTGGGTGGTTTGGTCGTTGGTGGTTACACCGTCTACCTCAGTTTGTGTTTTGATGTACTTGATGAGGTAAGATTTAGAAGACGTCAACACCGGTGCCCAAGTACCAGCGGTAATGGCTTGTTGTGCACCAATCCCCAAAGTTTGGGCGGTGCTGGCATAAGTCTGAATAGGCGTTGTGGTGTTGGGTAACTCGTAAATTTCTGTAGTCAAAACCACATTGGTAAGTGGTGAGCCGCTGAAGTTCTTGACGGTAGCGCCCATCGGGATCCCGAAACTCGCTTGCGAAATAGCTACGCGGGTATTGCGGTTGGCAACTGCGGTAATTCCGGCATCGTTGTTGGCAGGAAGCGCAGCAAAGGTAAAGCTCCAGGTAAAACCAGTTGCTTCCCAGACGTTGTCCCATTCAAAATAATAAGTGGTACCAGCCATTAAAATAACGTTTTCGATTTTGGAGGCATAGGCGTTGGTTCCTGTAGAGATACAGCCTGTGAAATCGTCGTTGTTGGCAACCGGTGCAAGCGCTGCACAAGCGCCAGACCAAATCCAAAGACGCGTATCGGAACCACCACTACAAGAATTGATATTCAAGATACCATTCGAAGTGGGTGTGTAGGCATACCATCCTGCTGCAGTGGCAGTAGTTTGGGAAGGTGTGCCGACAAGGGTGCTCGCGGTAAAAGTACCGGGCGTAACGGGTAGGGCCGACGCGCAAGTTAAACCCTGCGCATGAGTCTTGAAGCCTACACCGAGCAGTAAGATACTGCACAAAATGTGTACTAATTTTTTCATAATAGATTGTTTAAGTGGTTTATGGACCACAAGTTAACAAAATATTATCAAAAAAAGTTTAAAAGTTTTGAAGGATGATTTTGTTGCGCAATAATTTGATCTCTCCTTTGGTTTCAAGTTGCTTGAGCAAACGAGATATAACGACCCTTGAAGAATGTAAGTCGTCGGCTACTTGTTGGTGGGTATGATTGATTTCCACGCTACCGAGAATTTTGGCCTGATCGGAAAGGTACCTAAGCAAGCGCTGATCTAAGTTCATAAAAGCAATGGCATCGATAGACTCCATTAGTTCCAGCATGCGCGTATGGTAGCTGTCTAAAATGAATTGGCGCCAAGATTTATAGTGGTCTAGCCAGCGCTCCATGTATTCTGAAGGGAACATCAAGAGCAAGGAGGGCTCCATGGAGGTGGCCTTAATTTGCGAGTCGATTTTTCGGGTACAACACTGCAAGGACATCGCGCAGGTATCTCCGCCTTCCATATAATAAAGCAGCAATTCGTCTCCGTTTTCGTTTTCTCGGGAAATTTTAATGGAACCTTCAATGACAATCGGAATCATTTGCAACTGATCGCCCACATGAACTACGACCTCGTCAGTGGCAGTCTCTCTGATTTTGGCTACTTCTGCCATTTCTTCGAGCAAGGCCGCTTCTAGTACATAGCCCAAATGAGCCTGCAGCATTTCGAGTTTACTTTCTGGTCTTAGCATTTTTGTCGTACTTGATAAACATATTGGCCCAAATGATTTTGGAGAGGGCAAATAAATAAGGAGAAAGCGCAATGGTGAAAAAGACAACTAGACCAATCTGACCCCAAGCATTAAGCCATGGAAGCCAGAGGTTGCAAGAAGTCCAAATGGTCACAAACAAAGCGACACCCAATGCGTAAGAAACGTACATGGCGCCATAATAAAAACCGGGCTCGCGCTCGTATTTCACATGACAAACATCGCATTCCGTCCTGACATCTCCCAAATATTTAAAGTCATAAGGGTGTGAAACCAAGAATTGACCTTCATTGCATTGCGGACATTTCATCTTGGCAATGCTATACATTTTTGTTCCTTTTCCAAATATCATAAACCAAAGTTACAAGCTTTATCAGTGTATTTACGTAACCTATGTTACCAATGTCAGCAAAACTGACAAAAAGACATCTGGAAAGGTATGAAATAGATCAAAATGTCATAAAAATGCAGCTTTTTTCTGCTGGCACAATACTTGACAAAAGCTAGTATCAAAAATTAAAAAATAAAATGGGAAAAATAATCGGAATCGACCTCGGAACAACCAACTCTTGTGTTTCGGTCATGGAAGGCAATGAACCAGTTGTCATTGCCAACGCAGAAGGTAAGCGCACCACACCTTCAGTTGTTGCTTTTGTAGAGGGCGGCGAACGCAAAGTAGGTGACCCAGCTAAAAGACAAGCTATCACCAACCCAACCAAAACCATCTCTTCTATCAAACGCTTTATGGGCTCCAGCTTCGACGAATCTTCGAAAGAAGTGTCGCGCATGCCTTATCAAGTAGTCAAAGGCGACAACAACACGCCACGCGTCAAAATAGACGACAGGCTGTATTCTCCGCAAGAAATCTCTGCCATGATCCTTCAAAAAATGAAGAAAACAGCAGAAGACTACCTCGGGCAAGAAGTCACTGAAGCAGTTGTTACTGTGCCAGCATACTTCAACGATGCACAGCGTCAAGCAACCAAAGAAGCAGGCGAAATCGCTGGTCTTACCATCAAACGCATCATCAACGAGCCAACTGCAGCTGCACTTGCTTACGGCCTCGACAAAAAAGGCATCGACCAAAAAATCGTTGTTTTTGACTTCGGTGGCGGTACCCACGACGTCTCTGTCCTTGAATTAGGTGACGGCGTATTCGAAGTATTGGCTACAGACGGAGACACCCACCTCGGTGGCGACGACGTCGATGAAGCCATCATTTCTTGGTTGGCCGAAGAATTCAAATCCGAAGAAGGCTTAGATTTACGTCAAGATCCAATGGCACTTCAGCGCTTGAAAGAAGCCGCAGAAAAAGCAAAAATCGAGTTGTCTTCTACTACATCAACAGAAATCAACTTGCCTTATATCATGCCAGTTAATGGCATTCCTAAGCACTTGGTGCGCACTATGCAACGCGCCAAATTCGAACAACTCATTTCTAGCATCGTGGAGCGCACCATCGCGCCTTGCCGTTCAGCGCTTTCAAACGCAGGTTTGCAGCCATCAGACATCGATGAAGTGATCCTCGTTGGTGGTTCTACACGTATTCCAATCATCCAAGAAGCCGTTGAGCGTTTCTTTGGCAAAGCGCCTTCCAAAGGTGTGAACCCGGATGAAGTAGTTGCTGTTGGTGCCGCTATTCAAGGTGGTGTCCTTACAGGTGAAGTCAAAGACGTTTTATTGTTAGATGTCATTCCACTTTCTTTAGGAATCGAAACTATGGGCGGTGTATTCACCAAACTCATCGACGCTAACACCACTATTCCAACCAAAAAATCTGAAGTATTCTCTACAGCTGCCGACAACCAGCCTTCTGTAGAAATCCACGTATTGCAAGGTGAGCGCGCCATGGCCACAGACAACAAAACACTTGGTCGTTTCCAACTCACCGATATTCCGCCTGCACAACGCGGTGTACCCCAAATCGAGGTTACTTTCGATATCGATGCAAACGGCATCATGAACATCTCTGCCAAAGACAAAGGAACTGGCAAGCTCCAATCGATCAAAATTGAAGCGTCTAGCGGTTTGTCTGACGAAGAAATCCAACGCATGAAAGCAGAGGCTGAAGCCAATGCAGACGCCGACAACAAGCGCCGCGAAGAAGCCGAGATGGTCAACAAAGCAGACTCTCTTATTTTCCAAACAGAGCGTCAGTTGAAAGAATACGGTGACAAAATCCCTGCCGATAAAAAGCAACCAATCGAAGATGCTTTGGCAGCGCTCAAAACTGAGTTTGAAGCCAAAAACATGGCCAATCTTCAGCCAGCTATGGACCGCCTCAACGAAGTATTTGGTGCAGCGTCACAAGACATGTACAATGCTTCTAACGATCAAGGTGCAGCTTCAGGTCAAGGTGCTGACGCCGGTTCTGGTTCAGCTCAAGACGAAGTCACAGACGTAGACTTCGAAGAAGTAAAAGATAAATAAGCCATTTTATTTTTATAATTCATGAAAACACCCGTTTTGAACGGGTGTTTTTTTATTTTTGCACATGCTCTACTCTAAGTCTTTTTTGCACCGCAGCTCTGATCAATGGGTTGTGTTTGTCCATGGGGCAGGAGGGAGCTCCTCTATCTGGCACAAACAACTTAAAGATTTTTGTGAGCGCCACAACGTTTTGGTGCTCGATTTAAGAGGCCATGGCAAGAGCCAAAAAGTCAGTGCATACAATCAAAAATATTCTTTTGAGCTCATCGCTTCTGATGTCATTGCGCTACTCGATCAAAAAGGGATCGCGCAAGCACATTTTGTGGGTGTTTCTTTAGGTTCTATTGTCATCAAATCCTTGCGTGCCCAACGGCCAGATTTAGTCAAAAGCATGATCTTTGCTGGGGCCGTCACCAAACTCAATGTGCGTTCGCGCCTCATTTTGCGCATGGGCCGCATGCTCTACAGTTTTTTACCTCAAATGTCTTTGTACCAACTCATGGCGCGCATCATGATGCCGCGTGCCAACCACAAAGAATCGCGTCACTTGTTTGTCAATGAGGCTAAAAAAGTCATGGACAAAGAGTTTCAGCGTTGGTTCAAGCTCACCGCTCGGCTCACTGCCTACCTCACACGCATCAATGCTGCTCCCGAAACCATTCCCACTTTATATGTCATGGGCGAGCAAGACCACATGTTTTTGAATCCTGTCAAAATACTTGTCGGTCAAGACAAAGCTTCTGAACTGCGCGTTGTGCCCGAATGTGGCCATGTGGTCAATTACGAACAAGCCGAGGCCTTCAATCATTTCGCCTTACAATTTATCTCGCGTCACTGCGCATAATTGCCATTTAATTAACATTGGTAGCTCAGATTGTTAAAAAACAATCCTGCTTAATTGCCGCTATCGACCGAATTTAACTTAAATTTGTGCTCAATTTGCAGCGAAGGTTTCGCTCAAAGAAACTAGTAAATTGAAGCCCTTATGCCTAAAGATCTTTCGATCAAATCCGTTCTCATTATTGGTAGTGGTCCTATTGTAATTGGTCAAGCCTGTGAATTCGACTACTCTGGTTCTCAAGCAGCACGCTCGCTGCGCGAAGAAGGAATTGAAGTCACGCTTATCAACTCCAATCCGGCAACCATCATGACCGACAAAGTTGTGGCAGACAACATCTACCTGCAGCCACTCGAGCCCGAGAGCATTGTCAAGATCCTCCAAAACCATCAAATCGACGCCGTTTTGCCAACCATGGGCGGCCAAACTGCACTCAATCTCTGCATTCAGTGCGATGAAATGGGCATCTGGGAAGAACACGGCGTGCGCATCATCGGCGTAGACATCAACGCCATCGAAATCACCGAAAACCGCGAAGCTTTCCGCGAACTCATGCTCAAAATTGGCGTGCCAATGGCGCCCCAAAAAACAGCGAAGTCTTTCTTAGAAGGTAAAGAAATCGCGCAAGAATTTGGTTTCCCGCTCTGTATTCGTCCGTCTTATACTTTAGGTGGTTCAGGCGCGAGTATCTTGCACGAACCAAAAGAATTTGACAACCTCCTCGAGCGCGGCTTGCAACTTTCACCGATCCACGAGGTCATGATAGACAAAGCACTCTTGGGCTGGAAAGAATACGAACTCGAGCTCCTGCGCGATGCCAACGACAACGTCGTGATCATCTGCTCTATCGAGAACTTCGACCCAATGGGCATCCACACCGGAGACTCCATCACCGTGGCCCCAGCCATGACCCTCTCCGATACCACCTTCCAAAAAATGCGCGACATGGCCATCAACATGATGCGTTCTATCGGCAATTTTGCAGGAGGTTGTAATGTGCAGTTTGCGGTTTCCCCAGACAACAACGAAGACATCATCGCTATTGAAATCAATCCGCGGGTGTCGCGTTCATCTGCTTTGGCTTCCAAGGCTACGGGTTATCCAATTGCCAAAATTGCCTCTAAGCTGGCCATCGGATATCACCTCAACGAGCTCAGTAACCAAATTACCAAAACCACCTCTGCACTTTTTGAACCAACCCTAGACTACGTTATTGTCAAAATACCGCGTTGGAACTTCAATAAATTCCCCGGAACCAACCGCCAATTAGGGCTGCAAATGAAGTCTGTTGGCGAGGTCATGGCCATCGGTCGCAGCTTCCAAGAAGCGCTGCAAAAAGCGTGTCAGTCACTAGAAATCAACCGAAACGGTCTCGGTGCCGACGGCAAAGAACTGACCAATCAAAACGAAATCCTCAATTCCCTCGAATTTGCGAGCTGGAATCGCTTGTTTCACATCTACGATGCCATTAAATTGGGTATTCCCTTTAAAACCATCGTCGAAAAGACCAAAATTGACATCTGGTTCCTCAAGCAAATCGAAGACCTCATCAAGCTCGAGCGCAAAATTGAAAAATTCCACCTCGAAAACATCCCACAAGAGCTCCTTTTCGAAGCCAAGCAAAAAGGATACGCCGACCGCCAAGTCGCGCACCTCTTACGCTGCCTCGAGTCCGAAGTATATCAAAAAAGAAAAGACTTCGGTATCAATCGCGTCTACAAGCTGGTAGACACCTGCGCTGCTGAGTTTGAAGCCAAAACGCCTTATTACTACTCCACTTTTGAATACGAAAACGAAAGTGTGGTCAGCGAGCGTCCTAAAGTGGTGGTTTTGGGTTCTGGCCCCAACCGCATCGGCCAAGGTATCGAATTCGATTACTCTTGCGTGCACGGTGTGTTGGCAGCCAAAGAATGCGGCTACGAGACCATCATGATCAACTGCAACCCCGAAACCGTCTCCACCGACTTCGACACCGCCGACAAACTCTATTTTGAGCCTGTTTTCTGGGAGCACATCTACGACATCATTCAGCACGAAAAGCCAATCGGCGTTATTGTGCAGTTGGGCGGTCAAACTGCGCTCAAATTGGCAGAAAAACTCGAGCGCTACGGCATTCCGATCCTCGGCACCTCCTATGAAGCCCTAGACCTCGCCGAAGACCGCGGTCGTTTCTCCAAATTACTCGAGAAAAACAACGTGCCTTTCCCGCAATACGGCGTGGTGGAGAGCGCTGAGCAAGCCATCGAATTATCGGAAACACTTGGCTTTCCATTGCTCGTACGCCCTTCATATGTCTTGGGTGGGCAAAAAATGAAAATCGTCATCAATAAAGAAGAGCTTGAGCACCATGTTGTCGATATCCTCAACGAAATGGGCAACAACCAAATCTTGCTCGATCACTTCTTGGGTGGCGCCATTGAAGCCGAAGCCGATGCCATCTGCGACGGCGAAAACGTCTACATCATTGGCATCATGCAACACATCGAGCCTGCCGGGATTCACTCCGGAGACTCCTACGCGGTATTGCCTCCATACAATCTCGGCGATTTCGTCATGACACAAATCGAAGACATCACCAAAAAAATTGCCGTAGAACTCAAAACCGTAGGTTTACTCAATATTCAATTTGCCATCAAAGACGACAAAGTTTACGTCATTGAAGCCAATCCGCGTGCATCTCGTACCGTTCCGTTTATTGCCAAGGCTTACGACGAGCCTTATGTCAACTACGCCACAAAAGTGATGCTTGGGCACAACAAAGTCACCGACTTCAATTTCCAGCCCCGCAAAGAAGGCTATGCCATCAAAATCCCGGTATTCTCCTACGAGAAATTCCCAGATGTCAAAAAAGAGTTGGGCCCAGAAATGAAATCAACAGGTGAGGCCATCCGTTTCATCAAAGATTTAAAGGATCCGTTCTTTACCAAAATTTACTCCGAAAGAAATATGCACCTTTCGCGCTAAGTTTCGCAGCTCTGCTTTGCGATTAGGCCATGGCTTTTCGTATATTTGTTAGATGCAGCGCCTAGACGACATCACCGCACCAATTCAGCAAGAATTAGTGGATTTTGAAATCCATTTTCAAAATGCCATGCACGCCGATGTCGCTTTGCTCGATAAAGTAACGAGCTATATTGTCAAGCGCAAAGGCAAGCAATTGCGTCCTATGTTTGTTTTTCTGAGCGCCAAAATGCTCGGCGAAATCAACCCCACAACCTTTGACGCCACAACCCTTGTAGAGCTCCTGCACACAGCCACGCTCGTTCACGATGATGTCGTAGACGACGCCGCAGAGCGCCGCGGATTTTTCTCCGTAAACGCCCTTTGGAAAAACAAAATTGCCGTGCTGGTCGGCGACTACATGCTCTCACGCATCTTATTGCTCTCCATTGAAAAGCGCAACATGGACCTCCTCGAAATTGTCGCAAGAGCCGTTCAAGAAATGTCAGAAGGCGAGTTGCTTCAAATTGAAAAAGCGCGCCACCTCGACATCACTGAAGAAATTTACTACGAAGTCATCCGCAAAAAAACGGCTTCGCTCATCGCAACCTGCTGTGAAGCCGGAGCACTGAGTGTAGGCGCACAGGAAGAGCGCAGCAAGCTCCGTCAGTTTGGCGAGCTCATTGGTTTGGCTTTTCAAATCAAAGACGACATTTTTGACTACGGTACGGGCGAGCATATCGGCAAGCCTACGGGTATCGACATCCGCGAGCAAAAACTCACGCTCCCCCTCATTTACGCGCTGCAAAACGCACCGCAAGCCATTCAAAAAGAATTGCGCTTCATCATCAAAAACGAATACGACGTCAGCAACCGCGTACAGCGCGCCATCCAATTGGTTTGGGAGTCTGGCGGTGTGCAATACGCGCAAAAGCGCATGGAGGAGTTGGCTGCTGAGGCTTTAGAAATTTTAGCCAGCTACCCCGACAGCCCCGCAAAAGCTTCGTTAATAGGTTTGGTGGCTTACACCATGAACCGCGAAAAATAATACCATGAAACACATTAATTTTATTTTCATCCTTACGCTGCTTTTACTTGGTGTTTCTTGCCAAAACGAGGGCAAAGACAAGCAAACCAAGCCAGCTGTCAAAGAAAAACTTGTCGAAATCAAAGACGGCCATTACAAAGAGTGGTACCCTGGTAAAAAACAACTCAAGTATGAGGGTGAGCTCACCCAAAAAGGTGCGCGCGAAGGCAAATGGAATTATTACAGTGAAAAAGGCAACTTGCAGTCTTTCACGTTTTACGTAGCGGGCAAAAAGAATGGGCATTCAATTGTCAAGTATCCGAACGGAAAGATCCATTATTACGGCCAATACAAAGACGATCAAATGATAGGCGAGTGGGTCACTTACGATGAAAAAGGCAATAAAACGGTCAATAATTTCAATCCCTAAGGGCCTAAATGAGTAAAATTCCGCCGCATATAGTCGATCAAATTCTACAAACCGCTCGCATCGAAGAAGTGATCGGAGAATTTGTGCAACTCAAGCGCGCGGGTTCTAATCTTAAAGGCTTGAGCCCCTTCACAGACGAGAAAACTCCTTCGTTTGTAGTGTCGCCGGTCAAGCAAATTTTCAAGTGTTTCTCCACGGGAAAGGGCGGTAACGCGGCCAGTTTCTTGATGGAAAAGGAGCATTTCAGCTACCCAGAAGCCCTGCGTTGGCTGGCCAAGCGCTACAACATCGAAGTTCCAGAAGAGCGCGAAGCCACTGCCGAAGAACTTGCCGCCCTCAACGAGCGCGAGAGTTTTTTGATCATCAATGAGTTTGCCAAAAACACCTTCTCGGACATGCTACTCAATGCTCAAGAGGGCAAAGCCATTGGGCTTTCTTATTTTGAGGAGCGCGGTTTCAGTCGGGCCACCATCGAAAAATTCCAACTGGGTTATTGCCTCAATACAGGCGCAGCCTTCACCGATTTAGCCCTCGAAAAAGGCTATAATAAAGCCTATTTGGAAGCCATTGGCCTCACCAAATCAAAAGACGAGCGCACCTTCGATTTTTTCAAGGGTCGCGTGATGTTCCCTATTCATAGCGTCTCGGGGCGCGTACTTGGTTTTGGTGGCCGCACCCTGCTTGCCGATAAAAAAATTGCCAAGTATTTCAATTCGCCCGAGAGCATCATCTACAACAAAAGCGAGATCCTCTACGGTCTTTATTTTGCCAAAGGCGACATCGTCAAATACAACGAATGTTTGCTCTGCGAGGGCTATACCGACGTCATCAGTATGCACCAAGCGGGTATACAAAATGTGGTATCCTCGTCCGGGACTTCCCTCACCAAAGAACAAGTCAAGTTGGTGAGCCGTTATACCAAAAACCTCACTATTCTCTACGATGGCGATGCGGCAGGTATCAAAGCGAGTTTCCGCGGCATCGACCTCATTTTGGAAGAAGGCCTCAACGTCAAGGTAGTCCTCTTCCCAGACGGCGAAGACCCCGACTCCTTTTCGAAATCGCGCTCATCAGCCGAATTGAGCGCCTATATTGCAGCCCACAAACAAGATTTCATCTCCTTCAAGGCTGGAATTTTATTAGCCGACGGCGGCAATGACCCCATTTTGCGTGCGGGCCTCATCAAAGACATCGTTCATTCTGTTTCTCTGATTCCCGATCAAATTACGCGCTCGGTTTACGTGCAGCAGTTGGCGCAGCAGTTCGATATCGCAGAATCTATTGTGCAGTCCGAATTGCTTCAGTTGCGCAAAACGGCCATGGCTAAATCTTACCAAGATCCTGCGCTGGAGGCCATACAACTACCCAAAACACCCGCGCCGCAATCTTTGCAGGCGAGCGCAGTACATGAAGAAGACCTCACGCTTTTTGAGGCAGAGCTCATCAGAGTCCTGATCAAATACGGAACCCGCGCCCTCATTTGGCAAGAGCCCGGGCAGCCCGAGACCCAAACGAGCGTCATCGAGCTCATCGTTCATGAACTCCAAAAAGACGAGCTTCATTTCGAAAACGCGCTCTTTGAAGAAATTTACCGCATTTTTGAAAATGGCGTACTTGCAGAAAACACACTCTACGAGGCCACCTACTTTTTGCGCCACGAAAAACAAGCCATCGTTCAATTTGTAGCCGACATAGAAGCCCAGGAGCAAGAGCTGAGCCACAACTGGGTAGCCCGCTATAAAATCCAAACGAAGTCTGAATCCGACGACCTCTACCAAACGGTCGTGCAAGTGATTTACCGTTTTAAGTTGGCTTTTGTGGAACAAAAAATCAAAAATATCCGCCAAGAGCTCAGCGATAAAAACCTCCAAGACGACGACCTTCTTTTGGCACTCGGCGAATTAGTCAGTCTTGAAAAAGTCAAGATGCTCCTTTCTGAGCAAATCGGCATCACGCTTATCCGTTGATATGTTTGCAGAAACCATCTTTTACATCGGACCTTACAAGATTTGTTTTTGGAATCTTATTTTTTTGCTGCTCATCTTTTTGGCAGCTGCCGTATTGCGTCGTTTGGTCCATAAAGCCTTAAAAGGCTATGTCAAGAGTGCCAATATCCAATTAGAAGTCAAGCAAATGGCGCGTTTGCGTTTGGTGAGCCAGAGTGTTTATTTGTTGGCCATTTACATCGCAGTGCTCAGTCTGCGCTACAACAACGGGCATGTTACCTTCAAT
>JBFYPV010000102.1:0-3441 GCA_041303085.1 Crocinitomicaceae bacterium | reverse complement strand
CATTACTTCCCGGATCAAACGCCTGGAGACTACTTAGTGACCCTAACGGTAACCGACACGAACGGCTGTGTAGACACCGCAAGTGCAGTCTTTACGCTCATCGAGCTGCTGAACGTATACGTGCCTAACAGCATCACTATTGACGGCGATGGCGTCAATGACCTCTTCTTACCGGTGTTCTCAAATGTAGACATCATCGGTCGCTACGAGCTACAAATCTTCAACCGCTGGGGCGCCTTAGTCTGGGAGACCGACACGCCATCGGAGGGTTGGAATGGCCGTTACAAGGACAGCAAAGATGTTCAGTTGGGACTTTACAACTGGAAAATAACCTACACAGATAACAAAATGGTGACCCGAACCATAGCGGGCCATGTCAATGTATTGAGATGATGAAAAACCTGATTGCAGCCTTTCCTCAACACATCATCGATGCAACGGAACAGGCAAAGGCCGTAACTTTCAAGCAGCCACGCCACAACATCCAAAACATAGTCATCTGTGGGCTCGGAGGCTCTGGTGTTGGCGCTAAAATTGTCTGCAATTGGTTACTTGATGAACTCAAGGTTCCCGTCATGGTCAGTAACGAATACGCTTTGCCAGCCTATGCCAATCAACACACGTTGGTCATCGGGACTTCCTATTCCGGAAATACCGAAGAAACTATGATGGCCATTCAAGAGGCACAGGCCTTGGGTTGCCATATCGTTGGTATTTGCAGTGGAGGACAGCTTGCAGCATTTTGTGCAGCCAATGCATATAATTGTTGCATTGTGCCTTCTGGTATGCCGCCTCGTGCTGGGCTTGCTTTTTCAATGGTTCATCTTTTGAATCTATTTGTAGAACTTGGCTTTTGTAAAGCTGAGCATTTGCTGAGTATGGCCAATGCGGCCGCTACACTCACCGCTGATTTACAAGTTATACAACTTCGTGCGCAGGAATTAGCCGCGTTCCTCCACGGAAAAGTTGGGGTGTATTATGCTGAGACCAAATACGAAGGTGTGCTCGTGCGCGCGCGTCAGCAGTTCAATGAAAATGCCAAATACCTTGGCTGGCATCATACCTTACCCGAAATGAATCACAATGAATTGGTGAGTTGGGGAGGCGGCGATGCACGTTTTGCCCCGGTTTTCTTTAGTTCTGGCGACTTACATCCGAATAACCAAAAGCGTTTGGAGATCACTATGGCAGCCATTGAGAAAAAAGCGGGTCAAATATTCGTTTTAGAAACTAAGGGCGCCACTTTTATTGAGCGCTCACTATATTATATTCACCTCGTCGATTGGGCATCTTTCTATCTTTGTGATCTAAATGGTGCAGATATCATGGATATGGAAATCGTAGACTACCTTAAAGGAGAATTGGCCAAGTTATCATGAGTAAACCAATTGTTCAAGTCCGAAATCTCGGGCTCATTGCGTATCAAGAAGCCTGGGACCTCCAAGAAGCCTTACTCAAGACTGCGGTCGACCTCAAAATTGAAAACCGCAAGCAAAATACGGCTGTGCTTGCAGCGCATCATTTGCTTTTTTGCGAACATCCGCATGTATATACGCTGGGCAAGAGTGGTGCGGCAGAAAACCTATTGCTCGATCAAGCACATCTCGACCAAATCCAGGCTCAGTTTTTCAAAATCAATAGGGGAGGAGACATTACCTACCATGGCCCAGGTCAGTTGGTGATGTATCCTATTCTAGATTTAGAGCAGTTTTTTACAGACATCCATCAATATTTGCGCTTTTTGGAAGAAGCGGTGATTCAAACGTTAGCCCATTTCGGAATAAGTGCGACGCGTTTAGAGGGTATGACCGGTGTTTGGCTAGATCCAGCGGGTCCAAATGCGCGTAAAATCTGCGCCATGGGCGTGAAGTGCTCGCGCTGGGTAACCATGCATGGAATTGCACTCAACGTAGACCCCGACCTCAGTTATTTTGGAAATATTGTTCCTTGTGGTATCCAAGATAAGGCCGTTACGTCCATGACCAAAGAACTCGGTCGTCAAATAGACATCAATGAGGTCAGAAGTGTGTTGTCAGCACAAATGGCCAGTATTTTTAATTATCAAATTGCACAGTCATGAGAGCAGATTTACTCGGACCTAAAGTAGAAAACGTAGCCGTCGCATTGGTAGAATTACCCATCGAAAACGCCGAACCAGAATATATTGTCTTCTTGATCAACAACCGTGATGACATCATGGAAGGCATTATAGTGGCGTCAACAGGCTATGGAACACACCCCACAACAGGCGAAAACATCAAAACATCAACACTCAGAAAGGGAATTGAGGTCATGATGCCAGGTGAAGCAGCACGAATTGAGCCCATCATGCCCGATTTATTCGGTATCAACAATGAGTTCTGGGTCAGTTTTTGGGTACATGAAACCATGTTTGACAAGCGCTTTGTGTTTGAGGCAGGGAGCATCAATCCGCAGGAATTCAAATTGATTCCGACACTCAATGCAAAAGGAATTATTTTAACGTAATCCGCTTTTCTAATTCGCTTTTGCTTCTCATCAGCTGATGAGGCACTGACCCGTCATTTCTTTGGGTTGTTGTAAGCCCATGCGTACTAAAATGCTTGGTGCCACATCTGCGAGTATACCATCTTTGATGGCAAGCTCTTTTGCTGGGCTGACCAAAATGACCGGAACGGGGTTTAGGCTATGTGCGGTATTGGGCGATCCATCTGGATTCACGGCGTAATCGGCATTGCCATGGTCGGCAATCACCAAGAACTCATAACCAAGTTCAAGGCCTGCTTCAACAACTTTTTGTAATTGTGTATCTACGGTTTCTACCGCTTCTAGAATGGCAGCATACACGCCTGTGTGCCCAACCATATCTGGATTGGCAAAATTGAGGCAGATGAAGTCGGGTTGTTGGGCTTTCATATGCGCAATAAGCTCGTTAGCTACTTCTGGCGCACTCATTTGGGGTTGGAGGTCGTAGGTGGCTACTTTAGGCGAGGAAATGAGCAAGCGTTCTTCATGTGCAAATGCTGCTTCGCGCCCGCCATTGAAAAAGAAGGTCACATGCGGATACTTTTCAGTTTCGGCGATGCGCACTTGCGAACAGCCTGCATTGGCGACAACTTCTCCCAAAGTCAGTTGAAGGTTGTCTTTTTCAAACAAGACATGCAAACCTTTGAAGCGCTCGTCGTAATTGGTCATGGTGCAAAAATACAGGTCGAGCGGGCTCATGTTGTATTCTGGAAAAGCTTCTTGGGTAAGTACGGTAGTGATTTCGCGCGGGCGGTCTGTTCTGAAATTGAAACTGATCACGACATCACCTGGAGCAATACAACCATCGGGATCAATGAGATGAGGCAACAAAAATTCATCGGTGATATCTTGGGCATAAGATGCCTCTAGTGCCGCACTAGCGCTGTCGGTTTTTTCTCCGGTGCCATTCACCATGAGGTGGTAGGCTTTGGCAAC
>JBFYPV010000101.1:0-7503 GCA_041303085.1 Crocinitomicaceae bacterium | reverse complement strand
AGTCCTGAACACAACGGATAAGTTTGAGTTCCGTTCACAGGTATCGAATTGTAATAGACGCCGTTGGCCGAAACAAAGGGCAGTGAGAGGGTGAGATTAGTGCTTGTAATCTGAATGGTGTCGTAGACCACACAGGTACCGAAGGTAGCTTCTATGACGTAGGTTCCTGGCGAGGAAGACAGAACGTCTAGTTGGCTAGCTGTGCTATTGACAACAGTGCCATTGTAAAACCAATTGATACTGCTCGGAGCGCTTGTATTGCCTGTGTAGGTAGGAGTGAGGGTGGTGGTATCTGGACCGCAGAGATTTTGATTTGGCCCCAAACTGACAACTTGTGGACACTGCGCTATGGCAATGCTCGTGAGAAAGGTATAGGAGAAAATTACAAGAAATAAGTGTAATCTTATAACCATATAATCAATTATCTACAAAGTTACCTAAAATTCAGGACTTTTACGGATAACGTCAAACAAGTAAAAGGGTTGCTATTAAATGTGAATAGCAGTCCACAACATGGCGCCAACTAGCATGATTTTGAGCCCAGTACCTAACAAAAAACCTAAAAAGGCACCTTGGGCAGAACGCCAGGCATCTTGGTTTTTGCGACCCGCGAGTAGTTCGCCGAGGTAGGCGCCAACGAATGGTCCGAGAATGATGCCCCAAGGTCCTGCAAATAAGCCGAGTAAAACACCAATTGTGGCACCCCACTGACCCGCTTTTGTGCCGCCAAATTTTTTGGTGGTCCAAACGGGAAGTAAGTAATCGAGCAGCAGTAAAACAACTGAGGCAACTGCGTAAAAAATCAAGAGCTGGCTTGAAAATGAATGCCCGCCCAAGAAATGGATCAAAAGAATGCCAACAAAAGAAATAGGAGGACCGGGCAAAACAGGTAAGAAGCTACCGAGTAAACCGGCAATCAGTAATACAAATCCGAGAATGGTCCAAA
Source organism: Crocinitomicaceae bacterium (assembly GCA_041303085.1). Taxonomy (GTDB): domain Bacteria; phylum Bacteroidota; class Bacteroidia; order Flavobacteriales_D; family Crocinitomicaceae; genus UBA952. Next base: position 6,557 of record JBFYPV010000101.1, on the reverse strand, counting down.
GGAGTTCCATTGATACTTGAAATTAGATTTTAAAAATGATAACTCAATTTGAGTTGAGCACCAGCGGTTTGATAATTCAGATTGGGTAGTGTCAGCTCGTTGGTAATGAGGGAATGTTTGGCAAAAAGGCCTTTGTAAATGAGCATTTCTAAGTTAAAGTAATGCAAATCTTTTCCGATGAAAGAAAAGCCATGACCCACACCTAGAAAAAGACTTGATACATTGGTTTCGAAGGTTTTTTCGGTGTTAACAGGGAATGGCGGCATGGTGAGGTCGGCAACTTGGAAGGTTTCGTCGCTGGCTAGATTTTGGAACCCTAAGGTAATGGGGATATAACGCGCCACATTGTTTTTCATGGCGTCGTACTGGAAACGGTAGTTCAGGTTGTATTGGCTAAAGGAAGTAGGGCCACCGATGGCTTTGAGGTCGGCGCTGAGGCCAACATAATGCTGGCGATGCAGGTACTTCCCAAGGCCTAAACTCAGGCAAATGGGCGTGTAATAAAACATACCGTTACTATTGCTAGAGAGGTAATAGTTATCTGGCTTGAAGCCGGGATCTATGCCGGCAAATTGGGTATTGAGGCCCACATGAAAGTCAAGTTCATCGATTTTTCGTGCGCGTACCAGTGAATCGACGTTTTTCACACGTTTTTGATACACTTTATCCTCTTCAAAGTAGTCGTACATCTCTCTAGACAAAGAGTACATGCGGTTGTATTGATCTCTAAACGTGAGGTCGCCATCTTTTTGGTTGAACTCCAGGATTTCACCAAAGAGGATTTTTCCTGTCTTCAGGTGCACAACATCATATACTACAGGCTTTTTTGTGACTTGTGCAAAAGTCAAAAAGGGCATAAAAAGAAGAAGGAAAACCAAGCTTTTCATAGGGTAGTTTAATTCATTTGATAAATTCGGTAGGCGTAAGGCGTTAGCGATAAAGCGTTACCAACGGCTTCATTTTGATTGCTCATTAAATTCAGAAAAGTGCCGTTTAAGGCAGGAGGTAAACTGACATTAATGGTGGTGTTTCGGACATTAATGAGCACTAATAATGATTGGTTGCCACTTGTTTTTTTCCAGCAAATGAGGTCATTAGACAATTGATAAATAGAATAATTGTTGACCCTCGCTGCAGGATAGTTGTTATAGACCTCATAAATTTTTTGATAGGCCGCTAGCATGTCGGCATTGGCGCTCCAATTGATGCTTGAATTTGAGAAAAAGGGTGTAGTCCCCGTTTTACCGACTTCTTGCCCAGTGTACAATAAGGGTGTTCCGCCCGAGAAAAGATTGGCAACACTTGCTGCAATGGCGCCGTTCTTGCCATTGAAAAGTGTCATGGGCGAAGCCTCCCAAGCCGATTGATCGTGGTTGGTGGTGAAGCGAACTTTGCCTTTTCCGCTTGGCAAGGAGGCCAGCTCAACTTGGTGGGTTGAAGTAAGTGCGCTGCTGGCTGAACCTGCCCAAACGTTTTTAAGTGCGGTGTAGTAGTTCCAGCTATAAGTGAGATCAAAGCCAGCTTGATAATGATCCAAACGGGCGCCCTCAGCAAGCATCAGTACATCTCGTTTATTCAAAGACTTGAGTTCCGTAATGGCTTCGGACCAGAAATCGAAGGGCACGCCGTCTGCGTAGTCGCAGCGAAACCCGTCCACATTGGCCTCTAAGATCCAGTATTTCATGTCGGCAATTTGCTCGGCACGCATAGCGGCCTGATTGAAATTCAAGTCGGCGACATCATTCCAGTTGGTTCCGGGCGGAATAATGATTTGTCCGTTCGCATTTTGGCTGTACCACTCTGGGTGTGCACTGATCCAGGGGTGGTCCCAGGAAGTGTGGTTGGCCACCCAATCTAAGATAACCGCCATGCCGAGGGCGTGGGCCTGATCGGTGAGCGCACGCAAATCGGCGAGCGTGCCGTATTCAGGATTGATTTTAGTGTAGTCTTTGACGCAATAAGGAGAACCTACGCTATTGACGCTGCCTTCTTCATAAATGGGCATGAGCCAAATGACGTTGGTGCCAAGGCTTTTGATGTGTTGTAATTTGGAAATGACACCTTGCAAGGTACCCTCGGAACTCTGGGCGCGCAAGTTGACCTCATAAATACAGGCTTTGTCGGGGTCAGGGGCATTCACCAATGGTGTGCCGTATTGCTGAGGGCCACTTGTTGGCGGTGGAACAATGGGGTCCTCACCACAGGCAAAGGCCAAGATCAGCACTAAACTGATTGCAGCGAATTTAAAGTTCATAGGTCTAAATTACGGATAATGGCTGTAATTTCGCATCGTGGCCAGCTATAAAACAATTGCCAAAGAAAGTGAAGGGTTCTATAAAGAAAAAGGATCTAAGTTCTTGGCATTTGCTGTCCCTGTCTCCTCTGAAGATGAAATCAAAGCGTTTATTGCCCAAAAGCGCAAGGAGCACCATCAAGCTGTTCATGTGTGCTCGGCCTTCCGCCTGGGCGCAGACCACAAAGTATACCGCGCCTCCGACGACGGCGAGCCTTCCAATTCTGCCGGGCCACCCATTCTAGGACAAATCCAGGCTTTTGACCTCACCAATATTTTAGTTGCTGTGGTCCGCTATTACGGCGGCACCAACTTGGGTGTGGGCGGCCTGATATCCGCTTATCGAACAGCGGCTAAAGAGGCACTTGAACATGCACAAATCATAGAAAAGGAGGAAATGGAGCGCTATGAATTTTCATGTACCTATGCCCAAATGCCTGGTGTCATGACTTTTCTCAAAAAGGAAAAAATAGAAATCACCGCCACTACCATGGACTTGTCTTGCCATTTTAAGCTGCTTTTGAACAAAAGTGCTGCACCTGAATTGATTGGCAAACTCGAAGCACTGTTAGCTTAGCAAATATTGGAGCAAAAAAAATCCCTCTTTTGGGGAGGGATTTTCATTGATTTACGTGTTTTACATCTTGATGATGATGAATTCAGTGCGTCGGTTCAACTGATGTTGTTCTTCGGTACAAGTAGATTTTACAGTTCCCTCGCAACCGCAGTCGTTCAATAACCTTGTTTCTCCGTAACCTTTACCGTAAATACGCGATGGATTACTGATGCGTTGCTGAATATAAGCTGCAGAAGATTTGGCACGGTTGCTCGAGAGCGTTTCATTGAATTTGAAGCTACTGCGGCAATCTGTGTGTGAGCCCAGTTCAATGACCATATTGGGATTCTCATTCATCACCTTCACAATTTTATCCAATTCAATTGCGGCGTCTTTTCGGATATCATATTTACCAAGATCAAAATAAATAGGATTGATGCGCAACATTTTGGCGAGGTCTCCTCCTAAAGTAACGGGTTGGAGTTCAATTTTAAGTTTTTCGTGTAGCTGAATAACCCCCTCTTGTTCGATACGCCCCTTGAACTCAATTGTTTTGTTCAGGTAGCCCGGCAAGGAAAGTTCGATTTTCAATTGCAGTTCATCGCCAACTTTGTATCCTTTGAGTTGTTCGCTTACATCTCCAGCGGATAGCGTGTTTTCGTCAATAAGTACTTTTTTAGTTTTGAGATCTGTAATGACAACCCCCACACCTGCTAAAGGCGCTTTGGTGTCAGCAGCGGTCACGAGTAAACGAATACCGTAGTCCGGTGTAGGTGAAAGTCCAATTTTTTGTTCGAAAACAGAAGCATTTTTCGGCACCTCAATTTGTCTGATGACACCTTCATACTTATCTGTGAGTGTAGAAATAGTATAGGTAGCTCCGGCTATCCCTTCAAATTGGTAAGCACCATTGGCATCGGTTTTGACGCTGGCAACGGTATTTCCATTTTGGTCTTTGATGGTAATGGTTGCAAAAGAAAGTGGATTGTTGTTGTTCTTGTCAACGATCGTCATCTTGATGAGCGGGTTAAAGCGAAGATCTTGAATTTTTTCAAAAGCGTAGATGTCGTCGCTGCCCTTTCGGTTAGAAGACAAATAACCCCATTTGCCATTTGCTAAAAATGTGAGGGCAAAATCATCGGCTGTGGAGTTGACAGACATGCCAAGGTTTTTTGCAGCTGTTTTTGCGTCCACAGGAACTGCAAAAAGATCGAGCCCGCCTAAACCAGGGCGTCCGTTAGAGGCAAAATACAAGAGTTTATCGCTGCCAATCCAAGGAAACAATTCTTGGCCGCTGGTATTGATGTTTGCGCCTAAATTAACAGGCTTGCCAAACTGGCCTTTGTCGTCAATAGTACAGGCATAAATATCGGCACCTCCAAAGCCACCGGGCATGTCAGAAGCAAAATAAAGTGTCTTGCCATCTGCACTGAGTGCCGGATGACCACAGGCGTAGTCTGCCGAGTTGTAAGGGAATTCTCTGAGATTGACCCATTCGCTGCGCACTACATCGGCGATGTAAATTTTGAGGTGCTGGATGCCATCTTTGCCTAACTTGGTTTTCTTGTCGCGGTTATTGCTCGTGTAATATACAAGCTGGCCGTTTGAACTAAAGCAAAGCGGGCCATCGTGTTTAATGGAATTGATGGGTCTTTCCAAAAGAATTGGCTCGGATAGAAATCCGTTTTCTCCGGTCTGAACAAAAAAGAGCTCCAAAAAGTAATCGTTGTTACCGCCCCAACGCACGTCGCCGAAACCTGCTTTTTGGCGGCTCGAAATCATGACTGCGCTGTTTTTCTGTGGGTAGGGGTATACGCCAAAGTCGGCATGGTCGGTATTGATATCCACTTCTTTTAGGGCAAAATAAGCAGGAGCATTTTGTATTTCTGACCAAAAGTCTTTTTGCTTTTCCCAAAGTTGAGCTCTTGAGTCTGAAGGTTTGAGGTCGGCAAATTGCGCTAAATGTGGTTGTGCTTCTTGGTATTTGCCAAGCGCTAAGAGTGTATAGGCAAACCAATAGTGGTTGTCTGCACTCGGTCTTTGCGTCACAAGACTTTTGTAGGCAAGCTCTGCTTTGCTGAGCTGATTGGTGCGCAGGTAGCAATACGCTAGTTTTTCGCGCAATTCAGGAGAATCCTGATCGGTATTGCAAACTTTCTCAAATTGAGGAATGGCCTCGGCATAAGCTAATTTTTCAAAAAGCATATTGGCATTCGCCAAACGACCACCTTGTGCAAATAAGTTGAGCCCACTGACAAGAAAAAGGGTAAAAAGCGTAATTTTCTTCATAAGAACTTAGAAATAGCGCGGTGATTTGATACCGCTTTGTTTTCTGGAAATATCGTAGCTGAGCATGATTTCATAGGTGCCATCGTTGTATTTGCGCATGGCAGTGAGGCCCAATTCAGTGGCCACACCAACGCGCAATGTAGGCGCTACTTGGTACTGTAAATAGAGTCCAGTTGCCGCAGAGAGGCGATAAAAAGCGCCCACAAAAAAGCGCTCTTGAAAAATCCCTGCAAGGGAAAGGTCGAGGCTTAATGGTGCTCCGTTAGTCATTTTAGCTTGAACAACCGGTCGGAGCTTGAAAGTAGGTGTTAAGGCAAAAACAGCACCTGTATTGACAAAGAAGTGGCGTTTTTCCAAGTTGAGTGCCGTGCCATCGTAGCTTTGCTCAAACAACTTAGGTGTACTTGCTCCAAAGAACCAGTTTTTTGCACGGTAATACACACCAAATCCAAGATTCGGATTAACCTGATTGCGCACATCTTTGCTGAGGTTAGGGTCGTCTTCAGTTGTAATGAGTGTTGACGTATTCAAACTGATGACGTTCATGCCAGCCTTCAAACCAAAAGAGAGGCGGTGCTGATTAGAAAATTTCAAGGAGTAAGAAAAATCTCCGTAAATCATGTTCTGACTCAGCGGCCCAATTTGATCGCTCACCATGGTTAGGCCTAAACCAACAGACTCATAGCTCATTGGTGAATGAAAACTAAAGGTCGATGTTTGGGGCCCACCATTGAAGCCAACCCACTGCTGGCGGTGGAGTGCCGTCGCATTGAGCATGCCATTACTTCCTGCATAGGCAGGGTTCACAAACAATTGGTTGTCGGTGAATTGTGTAAACTGCGCTTCTTGCTGTCCGAAGACAGTTGAGGCAAGTAGTACAAAGAAAAAACTAAAGTGTAGTGCTTTCATATCTATTTACTTAGCGTTTGAGGTAAATGTATCCTTTAATGACACCATATTTTTCTGTCTTGGTATCGAGTATGTAGAAGTAAGTTCCGGTCGGAAGCGCATCTCCACCCACATTGAGTGCGTTTTGTGAAGTGCCATCCCATGTGTTATCGTAAGGACTCATTCTAAAGACTTCAGAGCCCCAACGGTTGAAGATGATGATTTCATTTTCGTCGAAATACTGAAGACCTTCAATGATGAACGTTTCGTTTGTACCATCTCCGTCTGGTGAGAACGCCTCTGGAACAATGATTTCTACGCTACAATTAGAACCTGCAACAAATGGATCACAAGGATCAGTTGGGTCAGAACCATTACCAGATTCTTCGCCATTTGTAAGGCCATCGTTGTCGCAATCGAGTGCTGCCCATTCAGGTGAAGGCGTTACGGTTTGGCTACTCAAAATGTAGTCACATGGGTCAATCGGATTGGTACCGTCATTGAATTCATCTCCATCTATCACGCCATCGC
>JBFYPV010000100.1:0-9256 GCA_041303085.1 Crocinitomicaceae bacterium | reverse complement strand
GGCGTGTTGCTGTCGTAAATCAGGACGTCTCCGAGCGAGCTACTGAGGTCCTGAACCATTTGAGGCAAGTTATTGACGCCCATGTAGCTGTTGCCAATGAAAAGCGCGCGCAGGGTATCTTGGGCCAGCAATAAATGGGAAAGCATGAAGGAAACGGAAAGGATGAGTAGGCGCATTAATTTTGAATTTGAAGGATTTGTGATTGCAGGCGTATGTCTGTTGAGGAGCTGCCAATTTGTAGCCTAAATTGAGTAGGGTAAGCATCAGAGCCTGGTCCTGTTGGGATGCCTAACTTGGATAACGGAATTTTGTAAGATACAAACCCCATTGTTTCGCCTTTTTTGAGCTGTACTTTTTTGGTGTCGATGAGGTATTGAACAGGTAAGGAGGTTTCGCTGTAGAGCGGTTTGATGTAAAACTGAATGGCCTCGGCGCCATCGAACCCGCCTGTGTTTTGAACAAGGAATGAAAATTCTAAGGTGTCTGTCCCGCTCGGTAAGGAAAAGGAGTTTTGCGCCATGTTGAACTGACTGTATGCAAATTGGGTGTAGCTCAGACCATAGCCAAAAGGGTAGAGGGGCTCACCGCTGCTATTCACGTAGTCGTCGCCTCGGCCGGTGGCTTCGTGCCAATAACTCAAGGGAAGTTGGCCTTCGTGCTGCGGAATGGTAATGGGAAGTTTCCCCGACGGGCTCACCTTTCCAGATAAAATATTGGCGAGTGCCAGGCCGCCAGCTTCGCCGCTGTACCAATTGTATAAAATAGCCGCAGCGTCGTCTTGCCATTCTGTCATCGTAACGGCACTGCCGCCAACGATCACCACCACAACGGGTATGCCACAGGCCTTGATCTCTTTAATGAGTGTAACTTGCGCAGGTGCAAGCGCTAAGGAGGAACGGTCTTGAAATTCGCCTTCTGGGTAGTCAACCACTATAATGGCCACATCGCTGTCCAAAACCTTTTCTATCTCTACATAGAACTGATTGTATTCAGCGTCATGATCTTCAATAAAAAGTTTGATCCGGCCATTGCCTTGCGGTTCTCTGAATTCTATGCGCAATTGATACTTTTGCCCTTCCCTGACGTCAATTGTGATCTTTCTTTGGTGAAAACCTTGTTTTTCCCATTGGTCTATGCGGAGGGTGTCGTTGAGGAATAAACGAAAGCCATCGTTGCCAGCTAAGCCGAGTTCTAGCGTGGTATTTTGCTTGCCAATCAATTGGGCTTCCCAACGTGCAGAGAAGAAACTATTGCCGGTTGTGCTGTCGGGTCCGTAGAGTGTCCAGTGGTGGTCAATTTTATTTTCGTTTCTGTTCAAAACAGGTGCTCCTGTGAGCGAAGGATTATTGAAATAACTGGCCTTGAATCCGTTGGAAACCTCAAACCATTTATTGTTTGTTTCGAGCGTCACTTCATTGGCTACCCATGGTTTTTCTGGCAAAGCAAAACAACTTACATTTTTGGAACCAAAAGCGCCTTCCAAACCTGCTTTGATGCTTGCGTTCTGAAACCCTTTGCCGCTATACCCACCGAGTTTGACCTCTGCAGCCGCTGCTCCTAAGAGTAAAATTTTGCTGTCCTTGGCAAGTGGCAAGATCGGATGCAGGTCTTTTTGAGGCTCATTTTTCAATAAAACGAAGGAGGCTTCGGCACACTTTTGCGCGATGGCGAATCCGTCGGTGAGTAGCTTTTGAATTTCTTTTTCTTTGGGAAGTTCCAAGTAGGGCTGTTCAAAAAGCCCGAGTTCAAACTTGACGCGCAAGACGCGGGCCACTGCTGAATCGATGCGGGCTTGCTCGAGTGCTTGTCCGAGCAAACTGGGTTCAAATAACTGAAAATGCGCGCAATCGGTCTGAAAAATTACATCTAGGCCAGCGGCAAGGGCATGTTTACCGCTTTCGTTGTAAGAGCGCGCGGTGCGGTGCAATACGAGTTCGCCGCCCACCGCATTGGCGTCGGAGATCACGAAGCCCCTGAAGCGCCAGTCCTGTTTTAAGGTTTCGGTGAGTAGCGCCTCAGCGGCTGAACAAGCGTAGCCATCAAAGGAGTTGTAGGCGCTCATGACCGAACGCGCTTTGCCCTCGTGAAAAGCCGTCAGAAAAGGGCGGTAATGGCTCATGTACAGCGCGCGTTCGCTCAGGCCAATCGGGTAGGAGTCGCGGCCGCCAGCACCGACATTGACCACAAAATGTTTGGGTGTACACACCACGCCAGCGCTTTCGAGCGGCCGTATAAATGCGAGGCCCATTTGGCTGGCTAAGTACGGATCTTCGCCGAAAGTTTCTTCGGTGCGGCCCCAGCGGACGTCGGTAGCCAAATTGAGCACAGGGCTCAGGACTTGGCGTATGCCAATGAGGCGCGCTTCGCGCGCAATTTGCGCTGACGCGCTGCTCACGAGCTGCGGATCAAATGTGGCCGCCAGGCCAATGGCTTGTGGAAAGCTCGTGGCTTGGGCGCGCACCAAACCGTGCAATCCTTCGTCAAAAAAGATAATGGGGATGCCTAGGCGCGTGTTTTCAATGAAGTGTTTTTGAATGTCGTTGGCCCGCGCAATGAGTTCAAGGTTGGTATTCGAACTCGAATAGTTCAGGATTTGTTGATTGGGTTCGGAAAGTGCCGAAGCAAATAACTGTATACCAAAAATGCCGTCGGTAAAACGGCATTTAGTGGTATCGAAGTCCGAAGGGACCATAAAAAGTTGCCAAGCTTTCTCTGCAGCGCTCATGCGACCCAGGAGGTCGGAAACGCGCGCTTCGATGGGCTGGCTTGGGTCTTTGTAGATTTGAGCGCTAAGCCCAAAACTAAAACATATCAAAAGGAGTAGTATTTTCATCTAAGACGAAGATACTGCAATCTTATAATCCGTTGGCAGCCATGCGCAATTTAAGGTCGATGTACGCTTGCTCGTAAGCTTCGCGTTGTTTTTTGTCGCGGTTGGAGATGTCCATGCGGCCCATTGTTTTGAGGATTTCGTCTGCTGCTGCGGTGTTGCGCAACGCAAAGTAGGCCTCGAGTAGGTTAAAGTAGATGGCTACAGTGATGTCTTTGTCGATGCGTGCTTTTTTGTTTTCGATGTCAGACTCTTCGAGTGCTTTGTTCCAGATGCCAATAGCTTCGTTGAGTTTCATGGCGCCTTGCGCTTCGTTGGTGCCGAGCATTTTAAAGCCGAGGTTCGCCGCATTGAAAGCGTCGAGGAGGTCGTTGTGTGACTCATTTTTAGACTTGACAAAATTGAGTTCGAAGGTTTCTTCAGTGCGCTCAAAACCAATGCGGTCATTGACCATGTGGTTCATCACTTTGAGGTTTTCTTGCAAACATTTGTCTTCCATTTGCTTGAGGACAGCGCTCACATCCATTGAAGGTTGTGTTTTGGTGGCAGCACCTTTGTAAAGTTTGAATTCAGTGAATTCTGCAGGAGCAGCAGCGTAGATCTCTTGGTTAATGGCGTTGGCCACACGGAAACTCATGGGGTGGCGGTAAGTAAACTCGATGTGGTAGTAAGTAACGTTATTGGTTGTCGATACGCCATCTTTGCGCGTTACTTCTTGCTTTACTTCAGAAACAATTTTAGCTGGAGTTGATTCAAAACCTTGTAGGGTAACGGTGTAGTTAATCGCGTTTGCAGCACCTTTTTGCAAGCCATCAATGAAAAGATAAGTAGAGGCAAGTGAGTTGTAGTCATAGGCCGTTTTCATGACAGGCATTGGAACTGTGCGGCGGTAAGGCTGTGGAACGTAGTCTTTGACTGGTTTGTTGTTCTCGTTGAGTACTTGTTTTTCGATGATTTTAGAAGCGGTAGATTTCTCGTTCCAAGCTTTGGTCTCGCGCTCAAATTTGTCGTCGGCAGCTTTTTGCTTGTTGGGAAGATCAGCCATGTCGCGCTGGTAGTCGGCTTCAGCTTGTGCTTTGTCGGCTTCGTATTGCGCCATTAATTTTTGATTCTCTGCCTCATAAGCTGCAGTAACCGTTGCGGTATAGGCAGTTGGCTTAGGTTGAACAGGATTGCTCGGCAGTTTAACGTAAGTGTAGGTAATTTGCTCCCCTTTTACAGATTGTGCAAAAGAATTGAAAGCGAGGGCCAAGGCCACTAATAGGGTTGATTTTTTCACGTGTTTATTTTTTGTACCCGCAAAGGACGTGAATTTTGACTAAAAAGTTGCTCCTATCGCAAATAATTTAATACTGCCGTGACATTTTGCCGGAGTTTTTTTAATTTTAATGCTTCAAAATTTATGCAGATATGCAACAAATCATCAAAGTTAGCTTCATTGCTAGCGCATTGCTATTGAGTTCTTGTACAGCTTTTTTTCTACCAGATACACAGCAAGTCGTTTTTCTTACAGATTCTGATTCAAGTCATGTAAACGCCAACGAAAAAGAACTAGGTAAAGGTAAAAAGATCAGCACTGACATCGAAAGATCAGGTTTTCAAGAAATAGTCCTTCAAACACCTGGTTTCAAAGATGAACATCATTTGCTGATTCCTGTAAAAAGAGATCCTCTGTTTTACCCAATTGCTATTTTAGACCTACCGCTCGTCGCGCTTGGTTGGGATAACATACTGCGTGAGCCACAGTCGTTTTTATATGCTAATGAAGTACAGCTGAAGCATCAGGTGGCCTATGAAAAACGCAATCCAGATCAACGCTATATCAATATTCAGGATGTCAAAATCGACATTCAAAATTTTGACGAAGACATCCAATTTTACTTAGTGCCCCATGCCTTAGACATCGAGCCCACACTGCTTCAACAAAAGGAATTGCGCATCAGCGAAAATCTAGAAGCCAAAAGGCTCGAAGAAGAACGCCTTGCGCAGTTAACCAAAAAGAAGCGCGGTCGAAAATTATTCTCAGCCTCGCTAGAAAAAGTCGAGGAGCGCAAAACACTCTTTGCAGAGAACACGATTTTTACGGAAGATTTATTCAAGGTATTGTATCAATCTGGTTTTGTCGACACCGTTAATACCGTTTTTAAAGACAACAACAACACGATTTTTCTTCAGGCCAAAATCAAAGAGATTGATGAATTTGTCATGTTTGAAGGCTACGAGAATTACAGGAAATTAGGAATAAAAGTAACCTGGACAAGCTTTAATTCCTACGATGAAATCATAGATTCTTTGGATACCTACAGTTTTTCAGATCCTTTTGTCACTGAAAGTTATATTATTCCAGATTACGTCGGGATGATCAACGATGCCTTAGCTCAGAGCTACTACGAACTCAAGCAAACTGCTCCATTTCAACAAAAATTGCCGGTACAAAAAGATTTCAATTCGCAAGAGCCACTTTTAAGCCTGCCAAAACCTAGCCTTCTCGTTAAAGAAGTTTCTGATGCTTCTTTGGCTTCGGTTATCATCAAGCGAACCGATGGTGGCCATGGCTCTGGTTTTGCCATTTCTCAAGATGGTTACATTCTAACGAACTACCACGTGATTGCAGGTAAAAATCAAGACAAACCTACGAGCGTTAAAGTCATTCTTTCAAATGGCATTCCATTAGATGCAGAAGTCATTCGTTACAACGGCGCTCGAGATATTGCACTGCTCAAAGTGGCTTACAATTTCGAGAAAGCTTTTTTGCTTTCTGACGTCAAATCGTTTAAAAATTTATCTGAAGTGTATACCATTGGCGCACCAAAATCAATCGAACTAGGGCAGTCGGTTAGTTTAGGTCTCATTTCAAATGAAAGAACAACAAATAACAACAATTTACTGCAGCTCAATATCAATATCAATGGAGGCAACAGCGGTGGCCCGCTTTTCGATAAAAACGGTACGCTTCATGGTGTGATTCAATCAAAATTAGTAGGAAAAGACACAGAAGGTGTTGGGTTTGCAATCCCTTCTTATTTGCTGTTCAGTTACCTTAACATTCAATATCAGAAATAAGATGAAAAATATGCGACTCAAAGAATTCGTCTTGCTCCTCAGCTTTTTTACTGTGCTCACAAGTTTTGGGCAAGGTAAGTACATCAAATTTGGAGCAACTGTACCCGGTACCTATTTAGGCGAACTTGTTGGAAATGGTGCTTGTTTGTCTCTGGGTAAAGAATCCCCAAAAGTATTTAATGTGCGCGCAAGAGTGGCTTTAGATCTATTCTATCATAAAAATGCCGGCGTTTCCCTTAATGGATATGATCATAATTACGGAAGCTTTGGTGGAGATTATATTCAATCCAAAACTTATACAAGTACCATGTTTCTGAACGGTCAATTGGTAATGAGTTGGGATTACTTTTTGTTTAAAAAATGTCCAAATTTTTATTTTGGACCGGATGCTTTCCTCTCAATGGGCCTCAATGTTTACGACCAAACGGCTATCTATACAAATGGCGGAGGCGTGAAAGCCCATGTGGGTTTTGAGAAGCCTTTAGGTAACAAATTGAAAGTTTTTGGAGAATATTCCATCAGCTATGTGGTCACAACGCCTTATTTTGAAATTCCAACACCAGCTTACAGCAGTCAATCTGAAAGGCCAAACTATTTGTATACAGTGTTTCATCAATGTGGTTTAGGTTTTAGATTTTAATTTCGGAATTTATGAAAATTATCCTTTTTGCAGTTTTAGTTCCCCTTTTAGTTGCTTGTACTAAGTATGATACGTCAAAACCAACCGTCTCAATAGTCAGAACGGGTCAGAATGACGAAGATGTGCGTGCCATTGTAGATTGTTCCAATTTACCTTTGAAAAAAGTGCTTTTCTATGGTGTTCAACTCGATACCATTGTCAATGCACCTATCAATAGTTTTGGAGAGGATGGTTTACCCGGTCCTTCAAGTTTTCAAAAGGTGTTTTTTGCCGCCAGTACCAACGTTATCCTGACGCCCGGACGCCAATACTACATTACGGCATTTGTTGCGCTTAAATCTGGAGAACTGGTTCTTTCAGAGCCTTTCGAATTTACCTACTAGTAGTAGTTCATTTTTTTGTTGATTTTGGTTTTCTTTTGAGGCATACCGAACCAATTACCTTTCATTTTGTTTAATTAATAAACTCAAACATGAAACAAAACGGTATCCAGGTCAACAACAACACAATTGACATCCTCATCGACGAAATGGGAGACGAACACGTGAGCACCTCCGTAGAAACGCCCCTCAGACCAGACGCATTTGTACTTTCCGACGACCAGAAAATAGAACAAATTGCCGTGCATTTCGGCCAAATCATGGACATCCTAGGCCTAGACCGCACAGACGACAGCCTCAGCGGAACGCCAAAGCGCGTAGCCAAAATGTATGTCAAAGAAATTTTCAGTGGCCTCAACCCTGCCAACTTCCCAGACATCAAACTCTTCGAAAACAAATACCAGTACAACCAAATGCTTGTCGAGAAGAACATCTTGTTTTACTCGAACTGCGAGCACCATTTTGTGCCCATCATTGGCAAAGCCCACGTGGCCTATATTTCTTCCGGAAAGGTCATTGGCTTGTCTAAAATCAATAGGGTTGTGCAGCATTTTGCACAGCGCCCACAGGTACAAGAGCGCCTCACCATGCAAATCACCAACGCGCTCAAGGCAGTTTTAGAAACAGAAGATGTCGCGGTAATCATTGACGCAACGCATTTGTGTGTGTCGTCAAGAGGCGTCAAGGATGTCAATAGCAGCACCGTAACGGCGCACTACTGCGGCAAATTTGAGGAGGAGCAAACCAAGCAGGAGTTCTTGAAATATATTGAAATGAAATAAGCTACGCTGAGCTGCATTATTGCAAATAGTAAGCAAAATACTTGCATTCCTTGATCATTTCTTTGTAGCTCGCGGTTGTGCTATACTCTTTGGCCAAGCGCTGGAAGTTTTGTGTGTAACCAGCGCGTTTCATGAGATTGAATTCCTTGAAAAAAGTGTTGTCTCCCTCATAATTGAAATTAAATGCGCCATTTTGTACGGTGTACCTATTTTGTTCACAACGCGCAAGCATAAAGTAGGTTTGGGCTTGTTGTTCTTTGTTGAGGCCACCGAGCTTCAGCGCCATATTCAGGTATTTTTCGGCAATTTGCATGTCGACAAGACCGTTCGGACTCGAAAAGTTACGGTCATAAGCCAGTAGGTCCCATTGCAGGCCGTAGTAACTCGCATTGTAATAAGCGACACCCAATTGAAAAGCGCTCAAAGCGTCCGTGGTTTGGGCGTTTAGGCGCTGCACCTCTTTTGCAAATGCCAGGCGCGTCCATTTGGGTAAACGCGCTTGATTATCGTAATGACGATCAAAATAGAGGGTTTTGGAACTATAAACAAATGGCGATCCGTAGGTAAACTGCGCGTCCGTTTGTTCTTTCGGGAGCGCCTCATAAATTTGCAAAGCTTGCTCAATTTGAGTGGGGTCTCTTAATAATATAGTAGCCTTTAATTCGAGCAATTTTTGCTCACAAAGTTTAAACGGGACGAGCGCAGTGTGATACGCATCGTCCATTTCTTCGTATTGGGGTGTGCCGAAATAATAAGAGGCGGCAAATGAAGAAAGTTTGTTTTCGGGGGTGCGTTTCAAATCTTTGATGATTTGATCGATGTCGGTCAAGGTGATTTGAAAAGTTGGATTTTGTATTCCTTCTTCTACTGTGGTCCCCGCTTTGCTACAAAGGTCAAATTCGAATTGATTGCCTGAGAAAATTACAGCCATAAAGGCATTTAAGTTTTTGTAGTGTGCGGCTATCTTGCTGAAAATGTATTCATTGAGTGTGTTGTACTCCGTGACAAAAAAGCGATCGTTGGTGTATTTAGCCATCGGATAATCTTCGCCACCTAGAAAAGGATAACTCGGATTGTTTTGGTTGAGCGACATCAGCTTTTCACCAATGATGTTTTCGTCTGCTTCACTTAAGGTTTTTCGTTGGGCTAAATAATTGACAATGAAAATGATGTCGTGTTGCATCTGGATTTCAGGGGTAGAGGGCGTGATTGTTTTGAGGACCTCAGAACAGGCCGTGAATTGCGCATCGAGCTGATACAAATAAGCCAAAGACAAGTGCCAAAAAGCAGCGTTGTCGTCTTGACTCAAGAGACTTTGATTGAGTTGGATCAAATCTTTGAGGTAGACGCCTACTTGGTTTTGGAGCAATTTAAGCGCATTCATGTGTTCACTTTGGTACGCAAAATCTGCTTCGGTTTGCGCGCGGTTGAGCAATATTTTCTCGAGTTTATTGATTTCATGCGACATCACGACCCTGGCGTATTCATGATTGCCTAAATTGCTTGTGATTGTTTTTAAGTCATTGAGCGCTAAAGTTTTGGTTTGCATCGCATGAATGTA
>JBFYPV010000099.1:0-2828 GCA_041303085.1 Crocinitomicaceae bacterium | reverse complement strand
CAGGAATCATTCCACCCACACCATACAAGAAGGTCAAGGCATTTTCCGGAGTTGTTTCTTCGATTGTTTCTCCGGTTGTGTGATCAGAGAGCTTGTAGGTCAAGGTGACGACCTTGTTTTGGGAAATTGTCATGTTATTGTTGAATTAATTGCTTTACAAAATTAGGCAACGCGAACGTTGAGAAATGGATGTCTTCGTTGTAATAGCGAAGGCCTTTTTCGGCAACAAAAGACTTGATGGCGTCGGTGTTGCTGACTTTGCGTGGGTCTGCGGCGCCTTTGAGGCCATACTGGAAAGACCACATGCCGGTAGGGTAGGTCGGGACAAAGAACAAGCCTACTGGGGCGTTGTCTTGACCGAAAATAGACTGAAGGGTTTGGTTGAGTTCTGCGAAAGCTTTTTCGTTGAACTTTGGAGATTCTCCTTGCGCGACTAAAATACCGTCTGCCTTGAGCGTGCGGTAGCAGTTTTGGTAGAATTCAACACTGAACAAACCTTCGGCTGGGCCAACTGGGTCGGATCCGTCTACAATTAAGAGGTCGTAAACTGCGTCTGCTGCACTCTTGACAAATGCGATGCCGTCGTCTACGATGAGTTCGAGGCGCGGGTCGTCGAAAGCTGCGGCAATTTCAGGTAGGTGTTCTTTGCAAGCCTTGATGACTTCGCCGTCGATTTCTACCATGGTTACCTTCTCGATGTTGCTGTGACGCAATACTTCGCGCACGGTTCCGCCGTCGCCGCCGCCGATTACCAAGACATTTTTGGCATTTTGGAGCGTGAAGAGGCTAGGGTGGGCGATCATTTCGTGGTAATGGAACTCGTCTTTGATGGTGGTCATGACCATGTCGTCGAGGGCCAACATTTTGCCGTATTTAGTAGATTCTAAGATGCGAACGCGCTGAAAAGGCGATTGTACATCAAAAAAGACGTCGCCGGTGAAACGCAAAGAAAGCGCTTGATCTTCGTCTTTGTCTGTGAACCATACGTTGCGGGTGTAGAAGTCAGGGTTGCGCCACTCAGCTGCCTTTTCACGGGCGCTGGTGATGTCGAAATCGTTGCGCGTGAGCAAATTAACTGAACCGCGTTTCATTTCGATAGCAGAATAAGACTTGGCGCCAAAACACTCTTTTAAGTGATCAAAGGCAATCCAGGCGTTCATGTCGCCACAAGTGAAGACGTCTACAGCTGCATAGCCGTATTCTGGCCAGGTATGTATTGCTAAGTGACTTTCTTGGATCACGACGACACCAGAAACACCATAAGGCGAGAAGTGGTGAAAGGTAGAGTTGATCACGGTGGCCTCTGCTTTGCGGGCTGCGCCGACCATGTCGCGTTCGATAGCCGCTACGTCGTTCATGACATGCGGATCACAATTCATAAACTCTACTAAGATGTGGTTTCCAAGTGCTGTACTACTCATTTGTTGTGATAAATTAAAAAATTGAGCGCAAAGTTACGCATTTTCAAGGGATTCATGTGTAACTTATGTTAAATTTCAGTCTGCTAAAAAGCGCAACTTCTCGAGATGTACTTTGATGCGGGCCTGACCGAATATCACGCTGAGCTGCTTGCCTTTCATTTCTTCGACCACACCGATGCGGTTGGTCTGGATGAGTTGCACCTGAGAACCTACCTTAATGCGCTCTTGCTCGTACTTTTCGGCGCGCTGCACTTCTTTCTTTGTTGGCGCTTGGGTAGGAGAGGGGCTCGGGGCTTTTTTCTTGATGGTTTGCTTGGATTTCTCGAGGCGTAAAAATTGGGTGAGCTCCTGAAAAAGAGCCGTATTGACATCCTTTTTGCGAGAGGTTGCGTTGAATTTCTCGATGAAAGCGAGCATTTTTTTACCCGCCTGCAACTGGCGCTGACTGCTTTCCTGCACCTGCGTAACCTGGCTTTGTTTGTGCTGCAACTTTTGAATTTCTTGCTCGTGCTGCGCGCCAGACTTTTCTGCGGCCTGAGCTGCTTCAGCCAAACGCTTGTTTTGGGCCAATAACTGATTGCGTTCCTTTTGCAAACCGCTCAAAAGCTTATCTAATCTGACTTTTTGCTGATCGAGGCGCAACTTCGCGTCTTGGATCAGGGCTTTGGAAATGCCATTGAGCTGCGCCACCTCAAACGTAAAGGAACTGCCGGGCTGGCCTAAAGCGAACTGATAGAGCGGGGAGAGGTCCTTTTCATTGAAAAGCATGCAACCGTTTTGCGCTTCTGGCAGTTCGTCGGCCTTGAGTTTGATATTGCTATAGTGGGTCGTGAGCACGCCAAATACCTTGAGTGCATACATTTGTTCAAAGAAAACCTCTGCCAACGCGGCGCCAAGTTCTGGATCAGAGCCCGTTCCAAATTCGTCTAAAAGCAACAAAGTTTGGGCGTTGGCGCGTCCTAAAAAGAACTTCATGCGTTGCAAGCGGTAAGAGTATGTACTCAATTCATTTTCAATGGATTGATTGTCTCCAATATCTGAATAAATCTGCTTAAAAAAACACATTTGGCTGTCTGGCGCCACAGGGACCAAAAGCCCAGACTGCAGCATGAGTTGCAAGAGCCCGATGGTTTTGAGCGTAATGCTTTTACCGCCGGCGTTGGGCCCAGAAATGACGAGCATCCTGGATTTTTGCTGCAATTTGAGCTCTTGGGCAAAGGTAGGTTTGCCCGCTTGCTGATTGGCGCGCCTGAGCAGCGGATGATACGCCTGCTTCATGTGCATACCGGTGTGCTGGCCAATTGCTGGCAAAACAGCTTGCATCTCAATAGCCAGCTTGCATTTGGCATTCAAGAAATCAATTCTTGTCAATAAAGTTTGATACGCATTGATCAGTGGGCGGTATTG
>JBFYPV010000098.1:0-3021 GCA_041303085.1 Crocinitomicaceae bacterium | reverse complement strand
GCGCCGCTGAATTCCAACGCATGAAAAAAGGCGTGCGTTTGGTCAATGCAGCCCGCGGTGGGGTCATTGACGAACAGGCCCTACTCGAGGCCCTCAACAACGGCACCGTTGCAGCTGCAGCACTAGATGTTTACGAAAACGAACCGAATCCACTCAAGGAACTCCTCAATCATCCAAACATTGCCTGTACGCCGCATATTGGCGCAGCTACCTTAGAAGCCCAAGACCGCATTGGCGAAGAACTCGCAGACCTCATCATCGCTTTTGCCAAAGAAGCATAAGCGCAAAACTCAAGCAAATAAAAAAAGCGAAGGATACCCTTCGCTTTTTTTGTTTACTGAACGCATGAAAATTTATGCTTCCATAATGGCAATGCTTTCAATGCTATCGCCCTCGCGAATTGAATCTAAAACGTCCAATCCTTCATAAACCTTTCCAAAAACGGTATGCTGACCATCTAGGTGTGAGGTGTTGTTGCGCGAGTGGCAAACGAAAAATTGAGAACCACCTGTATTGCGCCCTGCGTGTGCCATTGACAAAACGCCGCGGTCGTGGTATTGTTGGTCTCCTTTGGTTTCGCAGTCAATTTGGTAACCAGGGCCACCTGTACCTGCCATGCCGCTTGCGCCATCGCGTGTGTTGGGGCAACCTCCTTGGATCACAAAATCGGGAATCACGCGGTGCCACTTAAGACCATTGTAAAACCCGTCTTGGGCTAATTTGACAAAATTGGCAACAGTATTTGGTGCTGCTTCTGCAAAAAGTTCTGCGTGCATTTCGCCTTTGCTGGTAGAGATAATTGCTTTCATAAGATTTTTTGTGGCAAAAATACAGCTAATTTGCCTTATATTTTGTTGAAAACTCCGTTGATAAAGCACTTTTCATTTGAGTTGCAGCAGATGAACCGAATGTTAAATTTGTAATGAAGCAAATTCCAAATCGACATGTTTAGCTCCTTCACCAAGAAAAAATTATCCGACAACCAGGTTGCCAACGTGTTTATCAATGGTATTTTTGATAGCGTAGACAAAGGCTTTGCCGAAGTTGCCGCGATGATCAACGAAGACAGCGTTTTTGTAAAGAGCCCAAATATCTCTAGCGCCGACTCCGGCCAATTCGGGCTCATCGTGATTGTCGGAAATTTATCCTTTTTAGAAAGCACTTTTGAATCCGATCAAGCGGCCCGAGTCGAACAACTCATTTTTGAAAAACTCGCGCCAATCTACGAAATGAGCGTTGGCGATTTTCAGAACATGATCCGCGAATACCAGAGTTTCATCATGCGCGTCAATCATCCGTCTAAAAACTGGATCTACGGTATGTCAAAAGCGATTTTCCAGAAATACGGCCTTTACGAGTTCCAAGACGATTACTTCAAGCGCATGCAGGCGCCCAATCCTTTGTTTCTCAAACGCATGGACGAAGTCATGATCAACTTTGTCTGGAACTGGGACGCCTTTTTCAAAAAATTCCGCATCTAAGGGCCTGCTGTTAGCTATTCTTGCCCCACCACAAGCTCTTCATGGGCGTGAACTGGCTTTCTGAATACAATTTTACCGTCAAACATGTCCATCACGACATTCTGTGTTTTATCCACTTTTTGAGACAAGATGGCTTTGGAAAGTTCGTTGAGCACTTGCTTTTGAATCACGCGCTTGACCGGACGCGCGCCAAAAAACGGGTCGTACCCTAGCGTAAGGATATGCTCAAAAGCCTCTGGTGTCACGACCAAATTGAGGTCTGATTCGCGCAACTTGATTTTGAGCGCATCGAGCTGCATGGAGACAATTTGTGCTACTTCTTTTTTGGTCAGCGGTAAAAATAAAATGCTCTCGTCTATGCGATTCAAGAACTCTGGGCGAATGGTCTGGCGCAAAAGCTCGAGGACCTCAGCTCTTGTGCTTTCGGCAACTGCTGGATAGGCCTCCTCTTTGACTTTTTCAAAACGCTCAAAAATGAGCTGCGAACCGAGGTTTGAAGTCATGATGATCAGCGTATTCTTGAAGTTCACCAAACGGCCCTTGTTGTCGGTGAGTCTGCCGTCGTCGAGCACTTGCAGCAAAATATTGAAGACGTCCGGATGCGCTTTCTCGATTTCGTCGAGCAAGATAATCGAATAGGGTTTTCTGCGCACGGCTTCTGTAAGCTGCCCGCCTTCTTCGTAACCGACGTAGCCCGGAGGCGCGCCAACGAGTCTGCTCACGGCATGTTTTTCTTGGTATTCGCTCATATCGATGCGCGTCATGGCTTGTTCATCGTTGAACAAATAAGCGGCAAGTGCTTTGGCCAATTCTGTCTTCCCGACACCTGTAGTGCCCAAGAAAATAAAGGAGCCAATGGGGCGCTTGGCATCTTGCAACCCTGCCCTACTGCGGCGGATCGCATCGGAAAGCGCCGTAATAGCCTCCTCTTGCCCAACCACGCGCTTGTGTAGCTCTTCTTCTAAACGCAAGAGCTTTCCGAGTTCGCTTTCGAGCATTTTGCCCACTGGAATGCCGGTCCATTTAGAAACCACTTCGGCAATTTCTGCTACATCCACCACCTCTTTGATGAGTTTCACCTGAGACTCCATGGCTTGCTGTGTCAATTTCATTTGTTCTAAGGCCTCCTCAGCTTCTTTGATTTTGCCGTAGCGCAACTCAGCTACCTTGGCGTAGTCGCCCATGCGCTCGGCAGCATCTGCCTCAAATTTGAAAGCTTCTATTTCCTCTTTGGCGCGCTGAATACCTTCAATGAGGTCTTTTTCTGCTTGCCAGCGGCTTTGCAAACTCGTGCGCTGTTCTTGCAACTTTGCTAGTTCTTCGGATACTTGCTGCAAGCGTTTTTGGTCGTTCTCGCGCAAAATTGCTGCTTTCTCGATTTCTAACTGCATGATTTTGCGCTCTACTTCGTCGAGTTCTTCGGGCTTGGAATTGATTTCCATGCGCAATTTAGCCGCTGCTTCGTCAATAAGGTCAATGGCTTTATCTGGCAAATGGCGATCGGTGATGTAGCGCTGAGAAAGCTCTACTGCCGAAATAA